>DATHLI010000236.1:0-2843 GCA_035488355.1 bacterium
GCACCGGGTGATCTGGTTCTCGAGGTGCCGTCTGACGCCGTCCACGTCACTGAACGTCGGTTTCATCGCGTCTCCCCCCCGATTCGCAAGATGACCGCCCGGTGGCAAAGTCGACGCGATCGAGCGCGACCACCCCGGGGAAGTCACCTGAGAGTTCCGGTTTGGCGCGCGCACTCCTCCCATGAAGGGCGCGCAGGCTCTGTGATCGTTCCAGCCGTACCCGGCGGACCGGCGCCGGCGGAATGAGCAGAAAAGGGAGCACGGAGCCTCGGGAAGTCCAGGAACGCGGTGAACCGGCGCCGAAAGGGCGGTCCATGGGAGAGCCACCGGCCGACAGCGCCTACGTTGGAGCGCTCTGGGAGCATCCAACCCTCTGCGTCGCCCTGTTCGGCGTTCAGTTCCTGAGCGAAGAGGGCCGGCGTCTGTACGAGGAGTCCGGCATCGAGCGCGAGATGTGGCAGGCCCTGGAGGCGGCCCGCAGCGACGGATTGCTGCTGAATCGCCCGCTGATGAGTCCGGAAGGACCGGTCCTCATGCAGTACTGGCAGTCGTACGAGGCTCTCGACCGGTGGGCCAGGCAACAGCCGCACTCGCGGTGGTGGCGGTGGCTCCTGGAACACGAGGGGAGGATTGGCTTCTACCACGAGATCTATCAGGCGAAGACTGCCGAGGCTATCTACGAGCGCGGCACCCGCCCGGTGGGTCCGGCGCTATTTACCGCCCTCCAGCGCGTCAAGGCCGGGGAAGGCCATTCCCGAGCGCGCCAACAGCGTTTCCTCGAAGCGCCTCCCGGGTCCTGACCGGCCGTCCGTCCGGGGCTCCGGGTCCAGGAACATGCGTCCTCCTGAAGCGGTATTATACGCGTAATTTCCCTGGCAGAAACCCCGGCCAGCCCTTGCTTTTCAAGCGGTTCCTAGGATATTATCATCTTCGGCCGGCTCGTGGACGGGGACGGATCCGAGGCTCAGATCCTCGTGCACCCCACGAGGCGTTAGATTCTCAGAGGAGGTCCGTGATGCGCGGGGAGGATCTGCTCGACGAACAGGTGTACGGTCAGGCCAGGACAGACCAGTTCGTCCACGCGCAGGCCAGGGCCGCCGGGGTCTCGCGGCGGCGCTTCCTTGAGCTCGCAGCCGCCGGCGCAGGCGCGGCGGCGATCGGAGGGCTCCGCCCGCGGGCGGCCTCCGCTCAGGCCCCCAGCGATCTTATCGTCAAGCCGACTCCCCCGGAGTTCTTCAACGAACTCGGCAGCAACAGGGAGATGCGCTGGGAAGTCATGTATTCGCGGGGGTACGTCGTCCCGAACGAGTTGTTCTTTGTCCGCAACCACAGCCGGACGGCGCGCCTCGACGCGGCAACCTGGCGGCTGCGGGTCGAGGGATCCGGGGTGGAGGAGCCCCGGGAGTTCACCTACGATGAAATCCTCGGCCTCCCGTCGGTGTCGGTGATGCGGTTCATCGAGTGCGCCGGAAATGGCCGGAGCTTCTTCGAAGCGTCGTACGGGAACAAGGCGCAGGGCGGGCAGTGGAAGCTGGGGGCGATTGGGGTGGCGGAGTGGACCGGTGTCCCTCTGCGCGAAGTGCTGGATCGGGCAGGGCTGCGGCGCTCGGCCCAGGACGTGATGCCCGAAGGCCTGGACGAGTTGAAGGTGCGCCGGCCGATGCCCATCGCAAAGGCGCTGGCCGACGATACGCTCCTCGTGTACGCCATGAACGGGCAGACCCTGCCGATGGACCACGGCTTCCCCCTCCGCGTCCTGGTTCCCGGGTGGATCGGCGTGGCGAATATCAAGTGGGTCGGACGGATCGAGGTCTCCGAGCAGCCCCTGTTCTCCGCGTGGAATACCGAATCGTACATTCTGGTCGGCCCTCAGTACAAGCGGAACCCTCCGGCCAAAGGCCCGGCACTCACGCATCAGAATGTGAAGAGCGCGTTTGAGCTGCCGTGGAATGGCGAGGTGCTGGCAGGGCGGACCCTCCTGCGGGGGAGGTCCTGGTCCGGCGAGGGGAAGATTTCGAAAGTGGAAGTCAGCCTGGATCGCGAGATCACGTGGCAGACGGCGCGTCTCAGGGAGCCCAACATCCCGCGCGCCTGGGTCCGATGGGACCTGGACTGGGATGCGCAGCCCGGTGATTACAGCCTGCGGGCGCGGGCGACCGACGAACGGGGGACCAGGCAGCCGGTCATCGTCCCGTGGAACGACCAGGGCTACTTGTACGGCGCGGTCGTCAAACACCCCGTGACGGTGCGATGACTCGAAGGATCGCGGTCACGGTGCCGATCGTCGCCTTCCTGGCGGCCGGCGCGCTCTTCGCTCTTGCGCGTTCGGGGGCCGGCGCTCCGCGTTCGGTGGGGTTGATCGAAAAGGAGTTCCTCTTCACCCCCAAAGACATTGTGGTAGGGATGGGCGGGATCGCGTTCGTCGTCGACAATCAAGGCGAGATCGACCACAACTTCGTGCTCGAGGCCCCCGGAGGGAAGACGGTCGCGCAGATCGACACCATCGCTCCCGGCCAGACAGGCAGGGTCACAGCCACGCTGCCTCCCGGGACCTATACCATGTACTGCAGCCTGCCCGGCCACAGGGATGCCGGGATGGTGGCGACGCTTCGCGTTGGCCCCTAGCCTAGACTCGCTTAAGGGGCGGGGTCGACCGTCACGGTCGCATCTGCAGCGCCGGACTTGAGGATGCCGGTAATCGCCTCGACCGAAGATTGAGGATACGGGCCGAGCTGGAGCATGTAGGCAGGCCCTCCCCGAACGACCCACACATCGTATCCTTGGGCTGTGATGCGCTGCGAGAGGGCTTCCGCGTCTTTCTGGGAGATGAAGGCGCCGAAGAG
>DATHLI010000237.1:0-3132 GCA_035488355.1 bacterium
GATGAGCTGGAGGACCTGATGCTCTCGAGGCGTCAGTGGGTCGGCCGGGAGGTCTCGCTTTGCCAGGTACGCCTCGACCACGGTCTGAGATACGCCGGGGCTCAGGTAGACCGCCCCCCGGGCGACCTCGCGGATGGCCTGGACCAGGTCTTCCGCCGCCTGGCTCTTCAGCACGTATCCTCGGACCCCGGCCTGCAGCGCCCGGGCCACGTACGGATCTTCGGCATGCATCGTGAGCAGGATCGTTCGCGTGCGAGGGGACACGCGGGTAATCTCGCGCGCGGCATCGAGGCCGTTCAACAGCGGCATCGCCAGATCGACCACCACGACATCCGGTGTCAACTGCGCAGCCATCTGGATGGCCGTGTGGCCGTCCGCGGCTTCGCCGTCTACGCGGAACCCCTCGCGCTCCAACAGCGCCTTCACGCCCTGGCGGAAGATCCCGTGATCGTCAGCGAGCAGTATTCGCAGCGACATCTCCACTCCCTAGGGGAATTGTGATGAGCACCTCGGTGCCGTGTCCGGGCGTCGACCGGATCGCAAACGTCCCGCTCAAGGCTCCCGCCCGCTCCCGGATGCCGATCAGGCCGATGCCGCGCTCGCCCCGCCGCGACAGCACCTTCGAGACGTCGAACCCGGCGCCGTCATCCTGGACCGAACACTGGACGGCGCCGTCTTTTTGACGGATCTCCACGTCCACCCGGGTCGCCTGCGCGTGCCGCACGACGTTGTTCAGCGCTTCCTGCACGCTGCGGTAGAACGCCGTCTCCACGGGCGGCGCCAGCCGTCCCTTCGTCGAGCCCTTCACCTTGATCACCAGCCCGCTGCGCTTCGCCACCCGGTCCGCCAGGAACTCCAGGGCGGGCAGGAGCCCGAGGTCATCGAGGATGGTCGGCCGGAGCTCGTGGGACAGGCGCCGCAGCTCTCCTTCCATCTGCTCCAGGAGGTCCTTGACGGCCTGCAGGCGCGCGCGCGCCCCCGGAGGGAGCTCCCGCGCGACCTCCTCCAGGGCGAGATGCACCGAACTGAGGAGCTGGCCCGCCTCGTCGTGGAGCGCGTGGGCGATCCGCTTTGCCTCCTCCTCCAGCCGTTCGTTCAGGCCCCGCAGCGCTTCCTCCGCGCGCTTGCGCTCGGTCACATCCCGCGCGATGCCTTGGATCCCGACCGGCCGCCCGTCCTGATAGATCACCGACGTGTGGACCTCCATCGGGACCCGCCGCCCGTCCCGGGTCACGAGGTTGATCTCGTAGCGGGTGTGTTCCGACCCGCCCGCCCCCGTCCGCTCGACGATGCCCCGGGCGATGGGCAGGTGCTCCGGCGCCACCAGCGCCGAGAACTTCGTGGAGGACACCTCGTCCCGCTGGTAGCCGGTCAGCTGCTCGCCGGCCCGGTTGAGGGATGTCAGCTCCCCCCTGAGGTCCGTGGTGAACACGACGTCGTTCGCGTTCTCGAACAGTTCGCGATAGCGCTTCTCGCTGGCCTGGAGCGCCGCATTGGTCTCCCGGTATCCCCGGTGCGTCATCTCGAACGGCGAGAGGCTCTCGGAGATGAACTGCGCCGCCGCCGCGATCGCCTCGGGCACGTCTCCGGACGTGCGGCGTGAGCCGGACGTCTCCGCCGGCCGGAGGACACGCATCATCGCCTGATGGTGGAGCGCCGCCATTTCCAGAACCCCCAGTCCGTCGGCGAGCGCCGTGCGGCCGAGTTCGTACGCGCGCTGCAGCGCGGCTTCCCCTCCTCCATTGAGGTACTCCTTCAACGCGGCGGTGTACCGGGCCAGCAGCTTGGGCGTCCGCCCGCTCATCGAGGGAGTCCCACCCAGCGCGCCACCACCACGAGCGCGTCGTCCGTCTCCTTCTTGTGTCTCGTGAGGATGCGCTCCGCGATCGCCTGCGGCGCCATCCCCGGGACCACGGACTGCGTGGGCGGGAGCGTCACCCCATCCGTCGCGAACACCAGCGTGTCGCCGGGCTGGACGGGGAACACCGTCGCGAACAGCCGCGGCAGCCGTCCCCCGACCACGCCGCCCCGCTGCACCAGAAACTCGGCCGACGGCGTCACGTCCTGGCTCGCCCGGTCGAGCCGTCCCTGCACGTTGCCCACGCCCAGCCACGTCATCGTGTCGTCGAGCGCATTGAAGGAGGCCAGGCTCATGACCACGCCGCGGGTCTCGCGCAGCCGCTCGTGACAGCGCCGGACCAGCGTAATCACCGACTCCCGGGGATCCTGTTCGAGAATGCCGGCGGCGAGCTGGGCGGCCGAAGCCGCCTCGCCGCCGTGTCCGAGCCCGTCGATGGCCGCGACGAGCACGCCGGACCCGGACGGGACCACGACATACCGATCACCCGATTGGACCTGGCCCGCCAACGTGAACGTTGCGGCGCCCCATTCGACCGGATGAGTCAGCGTTTCCACCGTTTGATGGTGACCGTCGTGCCCTTGCCGGGCTCGGAGGAGATCTCGAACTCGTCCATCAGCCTCCGCACGCCCGACAGGCCCAGCCCCAGGCCGCCCGAGGTGGAGTACCCGTCGGCGATGGCCCGGGACACATCCGCGATCCCGGGGCCCTCGTCGCGCGCCACCACAACGATTCCCTGTTTCGGTCCGTCATTCGCGCTCGCCAGCACGATCTCCCCGCGCTTGGCGTAGAGCACGATATTCCGCGCCAGCTCCGAGATGGCCGTCGCGATCAGGGTGGCCTCCGTGGGGGAATATCCACGCTGCGATGCCAGCGTCCGCCCCCACTGGCGGGCGGTGACGATGTCGAGGTCCGACGCGATCGGCACCGTGATCTCCTGATCCGTCGGCCGGAGCGCCCTCGTCACGTGTCCGACCGCCATCACGTCTTCATGCGCGATGTCCAGAATGGGGGCCCGGGCCCCGAAGCGTCGAACGCTTGGCCTGTCGGTCCAGGTAGGCGAGCCCTTCCTCGAGATCGAGGGCGGCGGCCACCCCCTCGAGCCGCAGCCCGAGCTGGGTCATGGCGAAGGCCACCTCGGGTTGGATGCCGACGATCACCGTCTCCGCGCCCCGCAGGCGCGTCATGTGCGCCAGATCGCGCAGCGTCCGCACGGCGAACGAGTCCATCACGTCCAGCGCGGTCACATCGACGATGACGCCGCGGGAGCGATA
>DATHLI010000238.1:0-2607 GCA_035488355.1 bacterium
CGGCGACGGCCCGCTCCCGCCTCCGCCGTGCTCCGGGGTCGCATCCATCGTGATGGTCGCGCCCGCTTCCCCCGTCCCCTCGAACTGCATGCCGGCCGTCCAGCGAATCGTGGTGTTCATGTCCGTGCCTCCGGGGCGGCCTGCCCGGCCGCCTGGCTCACTGCGGCGACCAGATCCCGCTCGGGGACCGCGCCTTCGATGAAGAGGCGGTCGTTGAGGATCGTTTTCGGCACGCCCCGCACCGCGTATCTGGCGACGAGGTCCGGGAACTCTGTCGCTTCGATGATGTCCGTTCGGATGCGCGCGCTCTCGATCGCGAGGGCCGCAGCCAGCCTGGCTGCGCTCGGGCAGTGCGGTCAGGTGGGGGTGACGAAGACCTGGAGGTGCACGTCCGCGGGCAGCTGCGCGACCGCCGCCCGCGTCTCGGCCTCGAGGTCCGCGGCCCCCCGTCCGGCATCCACGATGATGTCCAGCAGCGTGGCGAGCTCGTAGCCGGCCGGGAGGCCGTAGTAGCGGATCCCGTAGTCGCGCGCGCCCAGCACGACGATCGCGGGAACCCGGTCGACGCCGTACGCGGTGGACGACGCGGGGTCGCTGAGCCGGTCGTGCACCTCGAGGGTGACCTGTCCCGAGCAGCTGACGACATCCTCCAGCAGGCGCAGGGTCTCGCCGCAGTAGAGGCACTCCCGCCCCGGGACAACGAGCCCCGAGGCGCCCTCGGTGAAGTAGACGAGGCGCACGGGCTGGCTGAGCGCCGCCAGCCGGCCGCGCACGACTTCGGCATCGCGTTCTCGCAGCAGGTGCATGGTGCTTCCTCCCGGTGAAGTCCCCCCCGCGCCTTTCGTAGGTTCTACGCCCGGCCCGAGCCGCCCTGGCCCGGCGGGCCAGGAGTGCGGGCGGCGCCGGTGGAAGACTCCTAGGAGGCCGGAGGATGTCCGCATGGAGCTGCACGCGGTGCCGATCGAGAACCCGGAGGGGCTCAACCTGATCTTCGGCCAGTCGCATTTCATCAAGACCGTTGAGGATCTCCACGAGGCCCTCGTCGGCGCCGTGCCCGGCATCCGGTTCGGGCTGGCGTTCTGCGAATCCAGCGGGCCGAGGCTCGTCCGCACCTCCGGCACCGACCCCGCCCTGGTCGATCTGGCGGCCCGGAACGCGCGCGCGGTCGGGTGCGGGCACACCTTCCTGATCTTTCTGGGCAACGCCTACCCGGTGAATGTGCTCGGCGCGGTGCGGCAGGTGCCGGAGGTCTGCCAGGTCTACTGCGCGACCGCCAATCCCGTGGAGGTGATCGTCGCCGCCACGGCGCGCGGGCGGGGCGTGCTGGGCGTGGTGGACGGTCAGCCGCCGTTGGGCGTCGAAGGCGCCGGGGAGGCGGGCGCCCGGCACGATCTGCTGCGGAAGATCGGCTACAAACTCTGACGGCGGCGGAGGGATGACGATGACGCAGGTCGATCTGCCCCGAACGGCCCCGCGCGGCCTGCGGGGGATCCGGGCGCCCCGCGAGACGCAGTTCCCCCGGATGGTGCGCGTGGCCCAGCGGTGGGCGACCCCGGGCCGGTGCGACGTCGACGCGGAGATCCGCCGTCAGTTCGACGCGCCCGAGGTGGCCCGCCGGATCCCCAAGGGAGGCACCGTGGCCGTGGCGGTGGGAAGCCGCGGGATCGCCGAGATCGATCGGATTGCGGCCGCGGTCGTGCAGGCCCTCGGCCGGCACGGTGCCCGGCCGTTCGTGTTTCCCGGCATGGGGAGCCACGGCGGGGCCACCGCGGAGGGGCAGGTGGAGGTCCTGGCCGCGCTCGGGGTGACCGAGGCGCGGGTGGGGGCGCCGGTCGTCTCGTCCATGGACGTGGTCGAGTTGGGGCGCCTCGCCGACGGGTCCGGAGTCTACTGGGATCGCCGCGCGCACGCCGCGGACGCCGTGGTCGTCATCGGCCGCGTGAAGCCGCACACCCTCTTCCGGGGCCCGTTCGAAAGCGGCCTCATCAAGATGGCCGTGATCGGCGCCGGGAAGCAGCGCGGGGCGATGTCGATCCACGCAACCGGTCCCAAGGATCTGGGGCCGCGCCTGCGAGAGGCGTGGGAGATCGTGCGCGCGCGGACGCCGATCATGTGCGGTGTTGCCGTCGTCGAAGACGCCTACGATGTGCCGGTGGAGATCGCGGTGGTGCCGGCCGAGGCCTTCATCGACCGGGAGCCGGTGCTGCTGACCCGCGCCCGGAGCCTGATGGCGAGCCTCCCCGTCGGGGACATCGATGTCCTGATCGTGCAGGAGATCGGCAAGAATATCAGCGGGGATGGGATGGATCCCAACATCACCGGCCGGTACCTCTCGCCGCATGTGACGGGCGGCCCGACGGTCAGGCGGATCGCGGTGCTCGACCTCACCGAGGAGACCCACGGCAATGCGACCGGGGTGGGCATGGCGGATTTCATCTCCCAGCGGGTGGTGGACAAGATCGACCTCGAGCCGACCTACATGAACGGGATCACGGCGGCGATCACGGAGGGCTCGCGCCTCCCGATGATCCTGCTCACCGATCGGGATGCGGTGTCCACCGCGATGCTGACCACCCAGCGGCCGGCCGAGGGGGACGCGCGGATCGT
>DATHLI010000239.1:0-6326 GCA_035488355.1 bacterium
GGTGGGCCGGGCGGATCTGCTGGGCGTGGGTGAGGAGATCCCGGTCCCGCGGGCGCGGCGGCTCGTGCTGGACGCGATCCTCGCCGATCCCGATCCGGCGGGGACCCGGGCGCGGCGGCGCGTCCAGGAGCGGAACGACCGCCCGGGGGAGCCCTTCGACGACCGCATCCTCGTCGAGATCGGGGAGGACCTGGCGGCGGGACGGGCGGTCGATCGGACATTTGCGATCCGGAACGTCGACCGCACCGCCGGCGCGCGCATCGCCAGCGCCATCGTCAGGAGCCGCGGGGACGCCGGATTGCCCGACGGCACGATCACGCTGCGGTTTACCGGCAGCGCCGGGCAGTCGTTCGGCGCGTGGTGCCTGCCCGGAATGCGCCTGCTCCTGACCGGCGAGGCCAACGACTACGTGGGAAAGGGCATGACGGGCGGGGAGATCGTGATCACCCCGCCGGACGCCCTCCTGCCGGCGTCGTTCCGGCACGTCATCGCCGGGAACACGGTGCTGTACGGGGCCACGGGAGGGCGCCTGCTGGCTGCCGGCCGGGCCGGGGAGCGGTTCGCGGTCCGCAACAGCGGGGCGGTCGCCGTCGTGGAGGGTGTCGGCGATCACGGCTGCGAGTATATGACCGGCGGGGTCGTGGTGGTCCTCGGGGACACCGGCCGCAACTTCGGGGCGGGCATGACCGGGGGCACCGCGTACGTGCTCGACGAGCCGGAGACCTTTGCGCGGCGGTTCAACCCGGCGCTGGTGGCGATCGAGCGCGTGGGCGGCGGCCCGGACTCGCCGGAGCTGCGCCGCCTCGTTGCGGCCCATGCCGAGGCGACGGGCAGCCCGCGCGCCCAGGCCATGCTCGAGGACTGGGATCGCTGGGCGCCGCTGTTTTGGAAGGTGACGGCGCGAGCGGTGGCGGCGCCTCCCCCGACCTCTCCGACGACGGAGCGCCGGCTGCGGCACTGAGGCGCTGGGGCCGATCGCCGGCGCCCTCCTATGCTACAATCAATAGCCGGGGGCGCAGCGGGCATGACGGCGTTCGAGCACCTGGGCGCGTTTTTCAGCGGCGAAGAAGAGGTGGCCGCGGCCTACCTGTACGGCCAGCCGGCGACGGATCGCACGTGGCCCGACTCCGATATCGAAATCGGGCTCCTCTTCCGCAACACGATGACCCCCGAGGCCGTCGCCGAGTATCTCGAGGGGCTGACGAGCAGCAACCCGCTCGGAGAATCTCCGGGGATCCTCATGCCGTTTGCGCTGAACGCCCACATCCTCCCGGTGATCCACGAGGTGCTCACCTGGGGCCAGCTGGTCGCGGACAACGACCCGACGGAGCGCGAGGGGTTTGTGCGGCGCATGACCGAGCGCCTGGAACAGGAACGGCCGCGGCTCCTGGAGGAGGCGCACGAATCGATCATGCAGGCCCGGACCTTCGGGCTTCCCACCTCCGGCGATCCGGTGCCCACGATGGCGCAATTCTCGCGGCCCCTCGATCCGGTCCGGATCGGCTGGCGCTTCGGCCGGGTGCTCACCTCCGTGCCCATCATCGAAATGTTCACGCGGGACGTTGAGGCCGTGGCCCAGGACGCCGAGCGGGTCACGCAGATCATCGGCGTCTTCGGGAATGCCAGCGGGGCCGCCACCGGGATCGCGAAGGCGATGCTCACGACCTTCGGCATCCCGCGCCCCAGCCGGCGGTGGGAGGTGTTCTTGCCCCTCGCCGACATCGGGATCATCCCGATGGAACTCGCGCTTCAGCTCGCGGCCATGGTGGAGACCCGCTGGACGCTGCTCAGCGGCAGCGGGGCGATGGTGCCCGAGCGGGTGATCTCCCAGATTCGCGCCTACCTCCCTCCGATCATCACGTTTGCCCGCCGCGCGTCGTGGACCACGGAGCTGCCCGGGCTCTCGACCAACCAGCGGCTTCACTAGGGAGAGCAGGGGAGGATCGCGCCGCCGGAGCATACTCAGAGGGAATGCGCTGCCCTGGGGGGGCATGCCGCGGAAGGGGGGCAGGATGCGGCATCGGGGCTCTTCTTCTATTGTTGAAGGTGATCGGCCGGCGGACCCGCCCTCGAAGCGGGTCCTGATGGGAGCTGTGATCGTGGCGGCGTGCGGGGTGTGGCTGGGCACGCTGGCGGGTGCCGCCCAGCGCGCCGGATGGATGGAAGCCCATCTCGTACCGAGCCTCCTGGGCCGCACGGTGGACACCGCGGCCCAGGTGGTCGTGCCTCTGCACTTTGGCGTGATCGTCGCCGGTTACCGCCAGGATCCCCACGCGCCGGTTGGGGTGGTCCTGGCCCAGGATCCTGCGCCCGGCCGTCTCCTCTTCGCGCGCTCGGTCATTCAACTGACGGTCAGCCAGGGCTCCGGCGTTGTCCCGGCGCTGCGAAGCATGCCGGTGCACAAGGCGGCCCAGCGACTGGAGGAGGCCGGCCTCCGGCTGGGGCGTGTCTACTACCTGAACGACGACTCGGCGCCGGGAACCGTGCTGGAGCAGTTTGTGCCTCCGGGAAGGCAGGCGGCCGCCGGCGGTCCGGTGGATGTGATGGTGAGCGTGGGACCGGATGAACCGGCCGCCGCGGCGGCGTCCCCGATCCCGCCGGATGCGTCCCCCGCCCGCCTGCAGATCGCCGCCTCGATCCAACCGGGAGGGGAGGGGGCGGTCCAACGTCTGACTGACCGGGAGGGGTGTTGTCGTGCCAGACCCGCTTCGGGTGACCGTGCAACCGACCCCGAACGAAAACGCCCTCAAGTTCGTGGTCAACCGGCGGATGACGGAGGGACGCAGCCAGACGTTTACCGATCCGAGCACCGCAACGTCCTCACTGGCCCGTGACCTGCTCGGCATCCCCGGCGTCCGCCAGGTCTTCTTCCTGAACGATTTCATCACGGTGACGCGCGAGGTCGGGGTGGCCTGGGAGACCGTGCTCCCGAAGGCGGAAACCCTGATCCGGCAGCACCTCGGGCCTGCGGCGTGATGCCCGGTGCAGAGAGCCCGATTCGAGCGCCTCGTCGCGCAGGCGCTGGACAACCTCCCGCCGCAGTTCGCGCAGCGGCTCACGAACATCGCCGTCATCGTGGAACCCCGTCCATCCCGCGAGGTGGCCAAAGATCTCGGCGCCGACATCCTCGGGTTGTACCAGGGGGCGAGCGAGATGGAGCAATCTCCCATGGCTCCCTACGAGCTCCCCGAGGTGATCGTGGTCTACCAGGAAAACATCGAGGCGGTGTGCCGGACCGACGACGAGATCATCGAGGAGATCCGAAAGACTGTGATCCATGAGGTCGGGCACCATTTCGGATTGTCCGATGATCAGATGGAAGCCTGGGAGACCGACCCCGATGACAAGTGAATTTGACAACGTTCCCCGGCCGCTGTACAATGCCAAAGGTAGACCGACTGGTCAGTCTGAGGTGAGAGGTGACAATGGCCACCACTACCTTGGATCGATTAAGCAAGAAGCAGCAGCGCGAAGAGACCCGCAGAAAGATCCTCCGATCCGCCGCGCAGGTCTTCGCCGCCAAGGGATTTCACAGCGCAGTGGTCGACGATATCGTGAAAGCCTCCGGGACCTCGAAGGGGGCGGTGTACTTCTATTTTGAGAGCAAAGAACAGATCTTTCTCTCCCTGGTCGAGGACTTCGCGACGTCCCTCGCTCGGGAAATCCAGGCGGCGGTCCAGCGGGCGCGCGGTCTGGTGGCGCAGGTCGAGGCGGCGGTGGCGACGCTGGTGCGCATCTTCCAGGCCGACCGCGATCTCGCAAAGATCGTGCTCGTCGACTGGCCGTCGGTCGGGTCGGAGTTTCAGGGCAGGCGGATCGCGCTCAAGGCGATGCTGGTCGAAGTGCTGCGGGGGTATCTCGACCGCGCCGTGGAGGACAGCAAGATCGCCGCGCAGGACACCGAAACCGCGGCCTACGTGTGGATCGGGGCGATCGGCGAAGTGGTCCTCCGGTGGGTCAACACCGGGAAGCCGGATCCTCTCGAAGAGGTGCTCGCCCCGCTCACCCAGCTCCTGCTGCTGAGCGTGGGGTTCGCGGTCTCCCCCGCGGCGTCTCGTTGACGCCGCGGCCGCCCTCCCCGGCCCCGGCTGTGGAGCGGATGCCCGGCGCGGTGCAGAGCGCCCTTCGCGAGCGGACCTGGACGCGGCTCATCCAGGCCTCGTTTCTGCGCGGCGAGTTCGTGCTGAGTTCGGGACGGAAGAGCACCCACTACATCGATAAATACCGGTTCGAGACGCGCCCGGATCTCCTCCGCGACATCGCGCGGCTCCTCGCCCAGGTCCTTCCTCCGGAGACGACCGCTCTGGCCGGCGCGGCCGTCGGCGGGGTCCCGCTGGCCACGGCGGTCGCCCTGGAGACCGGCCTCCCATTTGTGATCGTCCGGCCTGAGGCCAAGGGCCACGGCACCGCGCGGACGATCGAGGGGATCCTGGATCCGGGGGACCGGGTGGTGGTGCTCGAGGACGTCGTCACAACCGGCGCGCAGGTGGTGCGGGCCGCCCAGGCGGTCGCCTCCGCCGGGGCGGCGGTGCTGCTCGTGCTCGCGGTCGTGGACCGGAACGAGGGAGGCGCGGCCGGCGTCCAGGCCGCCGGGTACCCGTACGAGGCGCTCTACAACATGCGCGAGTGGCCGGTGCCGTAGGACCTACACAATCGCGATGGGGCGCACCGGCGATCCCGTCGCGCCCACCAGCTTCAGCGGCGTGCAGATGAACACGAACTCCCGGCACCGGTCCCGGCTGAGTCCTTCCAGGTCCAGGTTTTCGATGATCGGGATTCCGCACCGGGCGATGAGGTGGAGGTGCGCGAACAGCATCCCCCCGGTCTCCGGGTCGCGCTCCTCGGTCTCATCCCACGTCATGTTGTCGCAGCCGACGCACCGGACCTTGCGCGCCGCCACCCATTCCGACGCGGCCCGTCCCACCCCGGCCGCGGCCAGGTAGCGCGCTTCATCTCCCCACAACCTGGCGTACCCCGTCCGCACGAGCAGGGCGTCCCCGGGCTGGACGGTCACCCCGCCGGCCCGAGCGGCCGCTTCCAGATCGGCGGGCGTGATCCGGTAATGTGCGGGAAGCGGATCCTGTCCCTTCGCGGCGGCGACGTCCAGGAGCACGCCGCGGGCGACGATCGGTTCCATGGTCTCGATCCCGTGGGCGGTGAATCCCTGCGCCGTTTCGATCTGGGGGGTCACCTCCACCCCGCCGTAGAGCCGGAGGTCGGCGGCCTGGTGGGATAGGGCATCGATGTGCGTGCCGGTGTGCTCCATCATGACGACGGTGCCCGACGCGCTGGTGCGCGGGCCGCGCTGCTTCGGCGCGTAGGCGTCCCTGTGCCGGCGATAGAGGAAGTAGGCGTATCCGGGACGATGGTTGGGATGCACGGGCATCCCCGCCGTCCGCGGCTGCTCGAGATCGTACACCCGCTTGCCGATGACCGTTCGAAGCAGGTCGCTTGTGGCCTCAGCCATCGCTCGCTCCCCCCTGGATGACCGTCACGGCGGCCGTGCGTCCCTCCCGCCGCACCCTCATGGTTCGCCAGGGTCACCGCGGCTTCCCCGGGTGGCGTTCCAGCGCCGATCGGCCCCACAGCGGGTTCGCCCTACTTATGCAAGTGCTCTGTTGACATTCTGCGGCTCCGTTCATAAAATGGAAGATGAAAGGTGATCAAATTAGTCTAGAATTCGGAGTTCCCCCGCTCTGCCTGCGCCTGAGGCGAGGCTTCCGGGGCCGGGGCGCCGAACGGAGGAGTGGATGAACGCCGAACTCTCCATCAGGGATCTCTGGGCGCAGGTCGAGGACAAGGTCATCCTCAAAGGGACGAACCTGACCGTGCGCGCCGGGGAGATCCACGCGCTGATGGGCCCGAACGGCTCGGGGAAGAGCACGCTCGCCAACGTGCTGATGGGCAACCCCTTCTACCAGGTGACGAAGGGGGAGGTGCTCTACAAGGGCGAGGACCTGGTGGCGATGGCCCCGGACGAGCGGGCGCGCAAGGGCCTGTTCATCGCGTTCCAGTACCCGGTGAGCATCCCCGGGGTGACGATGGCCAGCTTCCTCCGCACCGCGGTCAGCGCCCGGCGGGGCATCGACAAGGACGGCCTGATGAGCCTCGCGGAGTTCCAGAAGCTCGTCAAGGCGAAGGTCGCGGAGCTGCAGGTCGACCCGGCGGTCCTCGGGCGGTATGTCAACGAGGGGTTCAGCGGCGGCGAGAAGAAGCGCGCCGAGATCCTCCAGATGGCCGTCCTCGAGCCGGAGATCGCGATCATGGACGAGACGGACTCGGGGCTCGACGTCGACGCCGTGAAGATCGTCGCGGCGGGGGTGAAC
>DATHLI010000240.1:0-3682 GCA_035488355.1 bacterium
TTTCGCCAGCACCATGTGGGCGGCTGGCCGCGGCAACCACCTGGAGGTGCGCGGCGCGGTCGAGTTCCCGCACTCGCTGGGGCTCTACTACACTGCCATCAGCCAGTACCTGGGGTTTTGGAAATACGGGGACGAGTACAAGGTGATGGGACTGGCGGCCTACGGCGAACCTGCCTACCTCGATGAGTTCCGCCGCATCGTCAGGAACGGTGTCGGGCCCGGCGCGGCAGGGCGGGGCTTCCGTGCGCTGGCTGGCCGGGGCCCTTTCGCGCTGGGGCTCGAGTACTTCGTCCACCACCGCGATGGGCCGGACATGACCTGGCGTGACGCTGGCCGTCCGCCGGTGTTGGGCCGGTTGTTCTCGGACGACCTCGCCAGTCTCTTGGGGCCGGCTCGCGAGGCCGGGGCGACCCTCGAGCGCCGCCACCAGGATGTCGCCGCCACCCTGCAGGCTCGGCTGGAGGAAGTGTACCTCGGCCTGCTCAACGCCCTGCACGCCCGCACGGGGCTACGGGCGCTGTGTCTGGCTGGGGGTGTCGCTTTTAACTGCGTGGCCAACGGGAAGATCTTCGACCGCACCCCCTTCGAGGAAGTCTACATCCAACCGGCCGCAGGGGACGCTGGGCTGGCCGTGGGCGCGGCCTACTACGTCTACCACCAGGTGTTGGGGTTGCCGCGGACCTTTGCGATGGAACATGCCTACTGGGGCCCGGGGTACAGCGGTGCCGTGATCCGCCAGGCACTTGACCGTGCCGGTCTACTCTACAGGGAACTCCCCGAGGAGGCCCTTTGCCGCGAGGCGGCGAGCCACGTCGCCGACGGAAAGATCGTCGGCTGGTTCCAGGGGCGGATGGAGTGGGGGCCGCGGGCGCTCGGCAACCGCAGCATCGTGGTGGACCCGCGCCGTCCCGAGATGAAGGACGTCCTCAACCGCCGGATCAAGCATCGGGAGCCGTTCCGGCCGTTTGCCCCCTCGGTCCTCGAGGAGGCGACAGGCGACTACTTCGAGCGAGCGTCCCCGTCGCCGTTCATGAACTCGGCCTACCCCGTGCGGCCGGAGAAGCGGGCGGCGATTCCCGCGCCCACCCACGTCGACGGGACCGGGCGGCTGCAGACGGTGAGCCAGAAGACCAACCCGCGCTACTGGAGGCTGATCAAAGAGTTCGAGCGGCTGACGGGTGTGCCGGTGGTGCTGAACACGTCGTTCAACGAGAACGAGCCGATCGTATGCACCCCCGAGGAAGCGGTGGACTGCTTCCTGCGGACGCAGATGGACGTCCTGGCGATCGGGGATTTCCTGGTGGAGAAGGGACCCTCCTGAGCGTTTGGAGCACGAGGTTATTGTGCAGGGCCTCCGATCCACTTTACCCGTGGTTCGGCGCGATGCACAGCGTTGTAGAAGCGCCGATCTCCAGTCCACAGGGCGCAATCATAACGCTCCGCCAAGGCGAGATAGTGGCAGTCGTAAGTAGTAGGACGTCGCAAGTCTCTGGCGAGGGAGAGTGCCCGGGCCGGCAGCCCGGGTTCCTCACGCAATTCAACACCGAAGGCGAAGATGACCTGGAGGGCCGCCTCCGCAGTAGAGAGGTCCAGTTCGCCACGGAGCATACGCTTGTAGAGGGCATTGGTAACTTCGGCCACCAGCAGGCAGGGAGCGAGCAGGCGGACCTCGTCCTGTCCCCATTGCTCAGCCAGGGTCAGCGCCCTGGCGCTGTGCGGTTCGGGCAGCGCCAACATGGCCGCGAGGCTGGCGTCGACCACCACCGCGTCAGCGGTCACGTCGGGCGCTGCTCCCTGGTCTGTCGGATTAGTTCAGCGGAACCGACCTTGAAGATCCTGCCATGAAATGTCTCTGCCTGGAAACGCCGGGCGCTCTCAACCGCGGTTGCCAGAGGCAGGCGTTTCCCTTGTGCAGGCGCACCTTCCTGATCGCGGTCGAGCTGGTTCGTAATGGCGCGCACACAGTACTCTGAGACGGAGAGGTCTTGTCCTGCTGCGGCGGCCTTCACCAGACGACGGAGAGCAGGGTCGGGAAGGTAGATGTTCAAGCGCACGACACCAGTCCGTTTGCGAAACGTCTGAACCATGGTCACCACCTCCGTAGGAAGAATATAGCACCAAAGCACTAAAGTGTCAAAACAGGAAAGCGAGATCTCTTGGCGCGGCTCCTGATCTTCAACCAGTATTTCCCCCCCGACACCGCCGCCACAGCGAAAATGGCGGCCCTGGTGGCCCATGCCTTCGCGGAGCGTCATAGGGTCACAGTGCTGGCCGGCCGCCCGTCCTACGATCCGGATAAGCGGCACCCGGCGTATCCGTTGCGCCGGGAGCAGGTGAATGGGGTCGTGGTAGAGCGGGTCGGATCGACCGCGTTCTCCCGGAACGGGATGTGGGGCCGGCTGGCCAACTACTTCAGTTATCTTGCCCTGGCCGTCCCGCGTGTGCTGTTGATCGAGAGCGACATTGTCCTGGCAATGACGGATCCACCGGTGGCCGGAATCGCCGGTGCTTTCGTAGCCGCCACCCGCCGGCGCCCGTTCATTTACAACGTCCGTGACCTCTACCCCGAGGTGGCCGTCGAGAGCGGGCTGGTCCGGCGGGGAGCGTGGACGGCCGCGTGGGAGCGGCTCCACCGCTGGGCCCTCATGCGTGCCGATCTGGTGGTTGTGTTGGGCGAGGACATGCGGGAGCGCATCGTGGCCAAGGGCATCCCGGGAGTGCGCGTCGTCGTCGTGCGCGACGGCGCGCCGATCCCGACCGCCGTACCCGGTGTCGGTCACCCGGTGGCGCAGGAGGTGCGGGGTGGCTTTCGCTTCGTCGTGTTGCATGCAGGCAACCTGGGATTTTATGGCGCATGGGAGACGCTGGTTCGGGCGGCCGTGCTGCTTGAAGGCGAGGGTGCAGGCTTTGTGTTCATTGGCGCGGGAGCGGCGGCGGCTCGAGTGCAGGCGCTGGCCGCCCAGGCGAACGGTTGCGTCCGCTTCCTCTCCTTCAGGCCGGCGTCAGAAGTACCCTATGTCCTGGCCGCCGGAGACCTCCACGTGGTGACGGTCCGGCGGGGGCTGGAAGGCGTCGTCGTGCCGAGCAAACTATACGGAATTCTGGCCGCGGGGCGTCCCGTGCTGGCTGTGGCCCCCGAGGCGAGCGATGTGGCCCGCGTCGTCCGCCGGTACGGGTGCGGGTTCGTCGCCGACCCTGATCGTCCCGAGTCCGTGGCACGGGCGGTGCGCGAGGCGATGGCGTCGCCCGGCGATCTGGCGGCTATGGGAGCCCGCGCCCGTGCTGCCGCGCGCGACTTCGAGCAGAAGGCGGAACTGGAGCGCTTCGTCCGGGTCGTCGAAGCTGTGCGATCAAGCAGGCGGGGCGGATTCCGCGCCCCACGTTGCCAGCCGCCAGAGTCGGGGGAAGCGTGCACGCGCAGCGTCGTAGAGGAGCTCGTCTGCCGTGACCATGTCGGCATCGGTTTCCTGACTCAAGGCGAGGAAGAGGGTATCGTACACGGGCTTGCCGAGGCTATGCGCGCTCCCGATCTTCCCGAATGAGCGCGGCGCTGTCAGGAAATGAGCCGTACCTGGACCGGACGGCTTCGCGGATCCTCTCCACCTCCGCCCAAGGGTCCGAACCGGCTTCCGTGCGCCGGACCGCCTCCTCGATGATCATGGCGGCTTCTTGGGTGACGGAT
>DATHLI010000241.1:0-3485 GCA_035488355.1 bacterium
TGGTGCGTCACGGTCACCTCGATCTCGACCGGATCGGCGCCCCGCACATGGACGGTCTCTCGGATGACCTCGGCGCGCCGCCATTCGCCCCGGAACCAGTACCGGCCCGGATCGGCCGGGTCGAAGCGCTCGATGAAGAGATCCTGGGTATCCGCCATCGCGTGGGTCACGCACCACGCGACGAACCGGTTGTGGCCGAAATGCGGCAGGCCGGGGACTCCTGGAAACGACAGCCCGATCGCGTCGAACTCAGGACAGGCGAAGTGCATCTGGTAGTAGACGTTGGGCACCTCGATGGCCCGGTGCGGATCCCCGGCGACCAGGGGCCTGCCCGATTCCGTCCGCCGTCCCGACAGCGCCCAGCTGTTGCTGCCCGCACCGCCGTCGCCCGCGCCCCAATGGCCGCCATCCCAATCCTCGATCCCCGCGAGCGCGCACCCGCCGGCGGTGAAGACCTCGAGCCCATCGGACGCCTGGCCGCGGTACTCTCCTCCCGGCGGAACGATCAGCATGGGGGCCGGCTGGGTACCGGGGCAGAGTTTCGCCGTCAGGCCGGGCCCGAGATGCCGGAGGAGCCGGGCGCGCCAGAGCTTCGCCTCCCAGGCGCCCATGTCCACGTGCCGCACCTTGAATACGGCCAGGCTGTCCCACGGCGCCCACCGCTCGGGGCGCGCGTCGAGGAGCCGGAACTCGACCGGCAGGGTCCGCGTGGCCGCCAGGAAGGCGTTGACCCCCGCCGCATACGCGTCGAGCATCGCCCGCGTCTCGGCGTTCTGCGCCTCGTAGTCCGCGCGCGCGCTCGCGCCGATCCGCAGCCGGCGGGCTCGGACATCCTGCCCGAGGGCAGCCGGGCCGGCCCATTCCGCCCATCGCCCCCACGCGCGGCGCCGGTCGAACTCCATGTGCCACAGCCGGTCCTGGGCGTGCACGAACCCCTGGGCGAAGAACGCGTCGGGGGCCGACGCCGCCATGATGTGGGGAATCCCGTCGGGGTCGCGCCAGACATCGGCGCCCGCCCGCAGGCCCGGGAGACGCTTCGTTCCATCGAGGTCTGGGAGGGCCGACGCAAGGTCCGATCGAGTCAGGTCCATCGCGTGCCCGCGGGGGAATGGGTCGCGCATCACCCCAACAACGTTCAAGAGCCTCACGCGCGTGTCCTGGGCCCGTTCCCGGAGGAACCCCGCGAACTCACCCCGAACACGCTCCCGACCTCCAGCCGGGCTGCGCATGCCGGGACGGCCTGTGCCGCTCGGGCGTGGGCCCGCTGGGGCGAGTTGATGCACAGGGGGGGCAGACGTATGATGGGGCGGCCCATGCTCCGGAGGCTCGCGCTGGCCTGCGCGGCCCTAATGCTCGCCGGCGCGGTATGGCTCACCGGCCCGGCGACCGCTCAGGCGCCCGCGGGATCGATCAAGATCGGCCTGCTGTATGACCATACCGGCCCGTTCGCGGAGGGCGGCTCGCTCAACTCCTGGCGCGGCGCCAAGATGATCATCGACTACGTCAACGAGCACGGCGGCGTCGCCGGCAAGTACAAGATCGTGCAGGTGGACGGCGACAGCCAGTCCAAGGGCGATATCGCGCTCAACGAGGCCGAACGGCTGCTGAACGTTGAAAAGGTGGACGTGCTGGCCGGCATCTACTCGAGCGCCCACGCGGTGCCGCTGGCCGAGCGGGTGGACAAGGAGCACAGGCTCCTCTGGATCACCACGGCCATTTCATCCAAGGTCTTCGACGGCCGCGATCTCCAGTACGTCTTCCGGCCCCAGCCCACCGGCGATCAGGTCGGGAAGCTCTCGGTCCAATACATCGCCGACTACGCGCAAGAGAAATTCGGCAAGCCGGCCCGGGACCTGCGCCTCGCGATCATCTACGAGGACGGACCCTACGGCACCGACGTGTCGTCCGGAAACGAGGCGAAGGCCAAAGAGCTCGGGCTCAATGTGGTCCTCAAGGAAGCCTACTCGGCGCAGGCGCCGGACCTGTCCTCGCTCGTCACGAAGCTGCGGGCCGCCCGCCCTGACGTCCTCTTCCACACCGGCTACAATCCCGACATCGCGCTGTTCCTCCGCCAGGCGGAAGAAGGAGGGCTGCGGGTGCGCGCCTACCTCGGCCACGGGGCGGGGCACAGCCAGCTCGACAAGTTGAAGGGGAACATCGGCGCCGACCGGGTCGAGGGCTTCCACACGGTGGACCCGGCGGCGGGGCAGCTGCTGGATCCCAAGGGGCTCCGGCCGGGCGTCTGGGCCATGACGCAGGAGATGGTGCGCCGCTACCGCACGGAGTTCGGTGAGGGGGAACTCGCCCCCCACGTCTCCATGGGCTTCAACAACCTCGGGGTCCTCCTCACCGACGTGCTGCCGCGGGCCATCCAGAAGTACGGCGGGTGGAGCCCCGATGCGATCGCCAGGGCCGCGCGCGAGACCGATATCCCCGACGGCGGTACGATCATGGGCTACGGCGTCAAGTTCTATCCGCAGGGCCACCGGTTCGCCGGGCAGAACGAACGGGCCTTTCCCGTCGTCGACCAGGTGATCGGGGGCCGGTTCCAGATCGTCTATCCGAAGTCGCTCGCGCAGGTCAAGCCGGCCGTGCTCCTTCCGCGGTCGTCGCCGCTGGCGCTGCAGTAGCGCCGGCACCCAGGCTCCGGGCGCGGGGAAGGGCTGCGGCTTCCTCCCGGCGCCCGGTGTGTCGGGCGCGTGCTCACCGTCTCCCTGCTGGCGAAGCATTTCGGGGGCTTTACCGCCCTCGACGACGTCTCATTCGAGGTCCGGCAGGGCGAGATCCTGGGCCTCATCGGGCCCAACGGCTCCGGCAAGACCACGCTCTTCAACTGCGTCTCCGGAGCGCTGGCGCCCACATCGGGGTCCATCCGGTTCCGGGGCGAGGAGATTGTCGGGCTCGCGCCCAACGCGATCTGCCACCGCGGGATCGCGCGGACGTTTCAGATCCCCCGCCCGTTCCGCAAACTGCCCATCCTGGACAACGTCGCACTGGCCGCCCACTACGGCCGGAACACCAGGAGCACCGAGGCGCAGGCCCGGGAGCGCGCCCGCGAGGTCCTGCAGCTCGTGGGGCTGCCGGCGGACCCCGATGCGTCCACGACGATGCTCGGGGCGGCCGGGCTCAAGAAACTCGAGCTTGCCCGGGCGCTCGCCACCGACCCGCGGCTGCTGCTGGCCGATGAGAGCCTGGGAGGCCTCGATCCGGGGGAGATGGCTGGCGCGGCCGACCTCCTCACGCGCATCCGCGGCGAGCTCGGGATCACGATCGTCTGGGTGGAGCACATCATGGCGACGCTGATGCGGATCGTCGATCGCGTCGTCGCCCTCGATCACGGCGAAAAGATCGCCGACGGCAGGCCGAGGGACGTGGCCGGGGACCCGCGGGTGATCGAGGCGTACCTGGGCGAGAAGATCGTCCTCGGCTGAGATGCTGGAGCTCCGAGGCGTCACGGCGGGCTACGGGCAGTTCACGGCGCTCTG
>DATHLI010000242.1:0-2425 GCA_035488355.1 bacterium
GCTGAGCTGATCCTGCACCCAGAAGGCCGCGTGGTGGAGGCGCGGGCCGATCCCGGTCATCAGCGCGATATCGTGCACGTTCTGCTTGCGGCGCAGCCAGATCGCCCACAGCTGCGGCGGGTCGCCGGCGCTCTCGGTGTATTCCGAGCAGCCAAACCCGAGCTCCCGCTGGTACCAGCGCGCCGCGAGGGCGACGTCGGAGACCTGGCAGTTGAAGTGGTCGAGCCGCATCACGCAGGCGCCCCGGTACAGGTCGTACCGCTGCAGCAGCCGCTCCACCGGTTCGATCCGGTGGAAGAACTCGAGCGGCAGGCCAGCCGGATCCTGCACGCGCAGCGCCCGGCCGTGTCCGGCCTCCTCCGGGAGCCAGCGCGCCCGTAGGTCGCCACCCCGGCACCGGTGCTCGAGGCGGTCCAGGTCCTCCTCGGAGGACACCCGAAAGGCGAGATGGCCGACGCCCGGGGAAGCGGCGCGGCGCAGCACCAGGCTGTGGTGATCGCGCTCCTCGTACCCCCGCAGGTAGAGGCGATCACCCCGCTGCTCGCTCTCGACGAACCCCAGCAGATCGACGTAAAAGGCGCGGGCGCGCCCCAGATCCGTGACCCGGAACTCGACGTGCGCGGCGCGCAGGATGTTGAACTCCGGGTGGCCCGGCCGGAGATCGATCTCAGGTGTCATAGAAAATCCGGACGTCCGCGGGGCTCCAGGCTTCGAGGGGGTCTTGCGGCTCCTGCACCGGCTCCCGCAGCCGGTGGTAGCGGCCGCCGAAGAACAGCAGGGGATTCAGGGGGCCGTCCGATCTGTGCACGGCGAGCACCCGCCCAAGGAAGAGGTGGTGGTCGCCGCCGTCCAGCACGCGGTCAACCCGGCAGCCCACCGCCGCCAGGCACCCGACCAGGCGCGGGCCGCCCACCCACGGTTCCAGCCGGTACTCGGGGGGTGAGGGATGCGCCCAGGCCCCCGCGAAGAACTGCGAGAGCGCCTGCTGGTCTTCGGAGAGGATGTTGAGCGCGAACTCGCCGGCGCGGGCCAGGAAGGCATCCATCCGGGCGCGCCGGTTCACGGAGACGCAGACGAGCAGCGGGTCGAGCGACACGGACATCACAGCGTTGGCCGTCATCCCCTGCATCTCCGCCCCCGCCTGGGCCGTGACCACCGTGACCCCGGTGGCGAACAACCCCATCACGCGGCGGAACTCGGTGGGATCGGGCAGGCTTGGGATGTCCACGGCAGCCTCCGCTCCTACTCGCCCGGCGCCGGCCCCAGCGCCGGGGCGGCCCGCTCCGCGCGCTCGAGAAACGCTTTCACGCGCTCCATGTACGGCTTGCGATCGTAGGCGTTGAACATCGCGCCGGCCATGCGCACCGGGTCGCCGAAGAAGTAGCGCTCGTAGAGCACCTGCCGCGACCCGAAGGCGCTGAGGGCGATATCCCAGGCCAGCCGGAACAATTTGATGCGCGATGCGGCGTCCGCCCGCGCCGCCTGATAGTACGCGCGGATCGTCTCGGCCTGGGGGCCCCGCAGGTCCCTCTCGGTGGGGATCGCCATGAACCCGGAGGCGCCGAGCGTCTGCAAGATTTCCACCATGCGCGGGTACATCCGCGTGTTGACGTTCCGCGCCGCGTCCAGCGGCGGCCACGCCGGCTGCATCACGCCCCAGCGGTTCACCTGCGCCTCCACCTCGCTCGTGCGCAGGAACGCCCGCATCGTTTCCAGGTTCACGATGATCTCGGCCATCTTCTCGTGCACGTGCTGGAACTGCTCGATGGCGATGGTGTCGACGATCAGCGAGGCCACGCCCAGGATGAACTCGATCTTTGCCACGTTCTTGGTGACGACCTGATGGGCCATGTGCGCGACGGCCCCGGTCGCCGCGAAGGCCCGGTTGCACTTCTCCACGTCCCGCAGCAGGAACACCCGGTCCCAGGGCACCTGCACGTTGTCGAAGATGACGACCGCGTCCATCTCCTCGAACCGGGACCCCAGCGGGTGGTCCAGGCGCGACTTCCCGTAGTCGAACGACTCCCGGCAGAGAAAGCGCAGCCCGGGCGTCTCGGTGGGGAGGGCGAGCGCGTAGGCATAGGGCGCGTCATCGGGGCCCGCCCGGAGCAGCGTCGAGGGGAAGACCATGATCTCGTCCGCCGTGGGCAAGGTCGCCAGCATGCGGGCGCCGCGGAGGACGATGCCCCGGCTGTTCTCCTCCACGATGCGCGCCGCGAGATACGGATCGGCCTGCTGGGACGGACCCACCGACCGGTTCGCCTGCGGGTTGAGCAGCGTGTGGGTGAGGCACAGGTCGTGCTCGCGCACGTACTCGTAGTACCGGCGGATGTTCTCGCCGAATCGCGGGTCGTTCTCCGCGCAGTAGGCCGCGGCCGAGGCGAATCCGACCAGCGCGCGGTTCAGGTAGTCCGGGGTCCGGCCC
>DATHLI010000243.1:0-2558 GCA_035488355.1 bacterium
CTGGCACGTTCGCGCACAGCCTGCTCGCTGTTGGGATCGTCCGACCTCGAGATCACCGGGCTGGCGTACAACTCGAAGAGCGTCGAGCCCGGGAACCTGTTTGTCGCGATCCGCGGGTTCGTCCACGACGGCCACCGATACGCCGAAGAGGCGGTCCGCCGGGGCGCCGCGGCGGTGGTGGTCGACCATCCGCTCCCCGATCTCGCGGCGCCCCAGGTCGTCGTCGCCGATACGCGCCGCGCGCTGGCCGGGCTCGCCGCGGGGTTCTACGGCGACCCGTCACGGGATCTGTGGGTGTGCGGCGTGACCGGCACCAAGGGGAAGACGACCACGACCTACCTCATCGATGCGGTCCTGAGCGCGGCGGGGCACCGGACCGCCGTGATCGGCACGCTCGGGGTCGTCGCGCGCGGGGTGCCGGTGGAGTTCCACACGACGACCTCAACGACGCCCGAGGCGCCCGAGCTGCAGCGCCTGCTGCGCGACCTCCGCCGCGGCGGCGTGGACCACGTGGTCATGGAGGTGACCTCGCACGCGCTGGACCTGGCCCGCGTGGCCTCGTGCCGGTTTCGGGCCGCGGTCTTCACCAACCTGACGCAGGACCACCTGGATTTCCACGGCGACCTGGATCGGTACCGCGACAGCAAGCGCCGGCTGTTCGCCGCGGTCGAGCCGGACGGCGCGAGCGTCGTCAATGCCGACGATCCAAGCGGCGCGGCGATGGCCGCGCAGAGCCGCGCCCGGGTGATCACGTACGGCATCGACGCGGCCGCGGACGTTCGCGCGACGGACCTCGCGCTCAGCGGCAGCGGGTCGCAGTTCACCGTGGTCTGGCCCGAGGGGCGGCGGCGGATCGCGCTGCGGCTCCCCGGCCGGTTCAACGTCGCGAACGCGCTCGCGGCGTTCGCCACCGGCCTGGCGCGCGGGACGGATCCGGCCCTGATCGGCCCGGCGCTCGAGTCGGTGGCGGGCGTTCCCGGGCGGTGCGAGGTCGTGGACGAGGGACAGCCGTTCACCGTGCTCGTCGATTACGCCCACTCCCCGGACAGCCTCGAGAAGATCCTGCATCTGGCGGCGCAGGTGTCCACGGGGCGCCGCATCGTCGTCTTCGGCTGCGGCGGCGACCGCGACCGGACCAAGCGTCCGATCATGGGGCGCATCGCGACCCGGCTCGCCGATTACGCGGTCTTCACCTCCGATAACCCGCGCAGCGAAGATCCGGTGGCGATTATCCGGGACATCGAGCAGGGCGCCGGCGGCGCGGACAACCGGGAGAGCATCCCGGACCGGCGGGCCGCCATCGCGCGCGGGATCACCCTGGCCCGGCCGGGCGATGTCGTGGTGATCGCCGGCAAGGGGCACGAGACCTACCAGATCATCGGAGACCAGGTCGGCCCGTTCGATGACCGCGAGGTGGCCCGCGAGGCCCTCCGCGCCCGGGCCTCCGGCGCGGGCCGGAACGGGCGGGGCGGAAGGGGCGCTCGATGAGCCCCTCGACGGGAACCTCGATGAGCGGCGCGGGCGCCGAGGACGCGCCCCTGCTGTCGGCGGGAGAAGCCGCCCGGCTCGCGGGCGGCACCCTGGCCGGCGGCGATGCCCGCTCCCCGCTGCGCGGGGCCGCCGTCGACTCCCGGGCGCTCGCCCCCGGGATGCTGTTCGTGGCGCTTCCGGGAACCCGGACCGACGGGCACGCGTTTGTCCCGGAGGCCTTTCGCCGCGGCGCCGGCGCGGCGCTCGTCACCCGGCTTCCCGAGGACGTGCCCTCCGGTGCGGCGATCATCCGGGTCCCGGACACCCTGCGGGCGTTCCACCGCCTCGCCAGGGCGATGCGCGACCGGGGGCGCCTCGTGGTCGTGGGGATCACGGGCAGCGTGGGCAAGACGTCCACCAAGGAGATGGCCGCCGCCGTGGCGGCCCGGGCGTTCCGCGCGGCGCGATCCCCGGAGAACTGGAACACCGAGGTCGGGATCCCGCTCGTGCTCGCCAACCTGCCCCAGGACCGCGAGGTCGCGGTGCTGGAGCTGGCGATGCGGGGGCCGGGGCAGATCCGCGAGCTCGTCGAGATCTGCGCGCCCAACATCGGCGTGGTGACGAACGTCGGGGAGTCCCACATGGATTTCTTCCCCAGCCGGGAAGCGCTCGCGGCCGCGAAGGGCGAACTGATCGAAGGGCTCGCCGCGGACGGCGTCGCGGTCCTGAACGCCGACGATCCTCTGGCGGCGGGCCTCGGGCGCCGCACCCGCGCTCGGGTGCTGTCGTTCGGGCACTCGGGAGGCGACGTGCGGGCCGAGGAGGTCCGCCTCCTGCCGCAGCGCGGGAGCACGTTCCGCCTGCGGACCCCCGCGGGCGCCGCGGAGGTGACGCTCCGGGTCCCCGGCCGGCACTCCGTGTCCAACGCGCTGGCCGCCGCGGCGGTCGGCGTGGCGCTGGGGATGGCGCCGGAGGCGATCGCGGGCGGCCTCGGTGATGCGGTGTCCCTGCCGATGCGGTTGGAGGTGGTGCGCGTCGGGCCGGTCACGCTCCTCAGCGATGTGTACAACAGCAGCCCGCAGTCCGTG
>DATHLI010000244.1:0-6963 GCA_035488355.1 bacterium
CGCTCCCCGTACTCGGCGAACGGCACGAGCCGGACCTTCTCGTAGCGCCCCAGGAGCGCGCCCGTCGGCGCAAACGCGAACGCGGAGTTCGTGCGGCCCCCCTCCAGGCTGCTGGCGATCAGGGAGACGTGATCCTGGCGAACCCACGACCGGATCTCGGTGACGGAGCGAGGATCGAGGAGGTCGACCGGGGAGGCGGTCTCCGGCCAGACGACCAGGGCCGCGCCGCGCGCGGCGGCCTTCTGGGTCAGCTGTCCGAGATCCTCGAAGCGGCGCCGGGCGAGACCGGAATCCAACGTCGCGCGAACGGGGAAACCCGGCTGCACGACGGCGGCCGTGAAGGTCGCCGGGACCGGGTACCGGAGGACGTTCAATCCATACACCAACGCGGCCGCCAGCGCCACCCCGGCGCCCGCCGCGGGCAACAAGACGGCCCGGCGCGTCAGGATCACGTACAGGGCCGCATTGACGAGCGCGACGAGAAAGCCGACGGCGTAGACGCCGCCGAGCGACGCGACCTGGATGACCGGTACCGCCCGATGCTGGGTCGCGCCGAGCAGCGCCCACGGGAAGCCCAACGCGCCCTGGCTGCGGAGAAACTCGACGGCGGTCCAGACGAGCGGGATCCAGAGCACGATGAACGGGCCTTCGCGGTCCCGCTCCACCCACGCGATCGCGAGCATCGCCGCGGCGGGAGCGAGTGCGGCGAGCGCGGCGGCGAGCGCCCACACCACCAGACCGAACGTCGTCATCCACCACAGGACGCCCCCGTAGGCCGCCACGCCCCAAAGGTATCCCAGCCAGGACGCGGCGCGGGGCGGGCAGTGGTGGGCGACCAGGAACAGCGGGACGAGCGCCACCCAGGCGATGAATCCGAGATCGGGCAGCGGGAACGCCAGGATGAAGCCGGCGGCCGAGAGCAGCACCGCGAGGAGATCGGCCGGCCGCGCGGGGTGCTCGCCCCTCGAGGACTCGAGGGTGTCGGCTCGAACGAGACGGCGCGCGCTACGCACTCACGGCGGGACCCAGATCCCCCCGCCCGTCACCATCACTCATCTTTGCCGTGACACTTCTTGTACTTCTTTCCGCTGCCGCACGGGCACGGGTCGTTGCGGCCGACCTTCCCCGCGCGGACGGGCGCCGGCGTCCCGGCCGGTTGAGCCCGGGACCGCTCGCCATCCCCGTCCTGGCGGGCGACGCGATACGCCGGGCGGACCGCCCGCAGCGGCACCGCCCCGGCTGGCTGCACCTGCACCAGATAGAGGAACTTGACCGTCTCCTCCTGCACATCGTGCTTCAACTGGTCGAAGAGGGCGTAGCCTTCCTTCTGGTACTCGATCAGGGGGTTCGCCTGCCCGTACGCCCTGAGGCCGATGCCTTCCCGGAGGGCGTCCATCGCATAGAGGTGGTCGATCCACTTCCGGTCCAGCGTCTGGAGGAGAACCACCCGTTCCACCTCGCGCATCGTCTCCGGGCCCACCGTCTGGACCTTCGCGTCGTAGGCGGCGAGCGCCGCGGCGAGCAGCCGCTCCCGGACCTCGCCCACGTCCAGGCCCCCAAGCGCCTCGGGGCTGATGTCCGGAGGCAGCGGGAAGATGAACCGCACCTCCTCCAGCAGCCCGGCGAGGTCCCACTCCTCCGGCCGCACTTCGGTCGAGCAGAACCCATCGACGAGCTCCCCCGCCAGGGTCTCGATGAAATCCAGGATGTTCTCGCGGACGCTCTCGCCCGTGAGGACCTTGCGGCGCTCAGCGTAGATCACCTTGCGCTGGACGTTCATGACGTCGTCGTACTCGAGGACGTGCTTGCGCATCTCGAAGTGGTAGGACTCGACCTTCTTCTGCGCGCCCTCGATCTGGCGCGTCACCATGGCATGCTCGATCGGCACGTCGTCTTCGATCCCCAACCGCTCCATGATCGAGGCGATCCGCTCGCCGGCGAACAACCGCATCAGCTCATCGTCCAGCGCCACATAGAACCGCGACGACCCCGGGTCCCCCTGGCGGCCGGCGCGACCGCGCAGCTGGTTGTCGATCCGCCGGGCCTCGTGCCGCTCGGTGCCGATGATGTGCAGGCCCCCCAGCGCCTTGACCTTGTCGGCATCACCCGGCTCCGGCGGGTTGCCCCCCAGGATGATGTCGACCCCGCGGCCGGCCATGTTCGTGGCGATCGTCACGGCCGCGGAGCGCCCTGCCTGGGCGATGATCTCCGCCTCCTTCTCGTGGTACTTGGCGTTCAGCACCTGGTGCGGGACCCCGCGCCGGCGCAGCAGGGCGGACAGGGCCTCGCTCTTCTCGATCGACCGGGTGCCGACGAGCACCGGGCGCCGCTGCTTGTACCATTCCTCGATCTCGGCGGCGACCGCCTGGGTCTTGGCCTTCTCGTGCTTGTAGATGAGGTCGGGGAGATCTTGCCGGATCATCGGCCGGTCGGTCGGAATCGCGACCACCGGCAGGTTGTAGATCTGGGTCAGCTCCGCCTCCTCGGTCTTCGCCGTCCCGGTCATGCCGGCCAGCCTGTGGTACATCCGGAAGTAGTTCTGGAACGTGATCGTCGCCAGGGTCTGGCTTTCCTTTTCGATCCGGACCCCTTCCTTGGCCTCGATCGCCTGGTGGAGGCCGTCGCTGTACCGGCGGCCGAACATGAGCCGGCCGGTGAACTCATCGACGATGATCACCTGGCCGTCCTTGACCACGTACTCGACGTCGCGGTGGTAGAGCGTGTGGGCGCGCAGCGACTGCTGGGCGTGGTGCATCAGCTCGATGTGCTGCGGGTCGGTCAGGTTGTCGATCCCCAGCAGGCCCTCCATCGCGGTGATGCCCTCTTCGGTCAGGATGGCGGTCCTGAGCTTCTCGTCGACATGGTAGTCCTGGTCGGCCTGAAGCCGGCCGATGAGCTTGGCGAACCGGTAGTACTCCTCCACGGACTGCTCCACCTGGCCGGAGATGATCAGCGGCGTGCGCGCCTCGTCGATCAGGATGAAGTCGACCTCGTCGACGATCGCGTAGTGCAGTTCGCGCTGGACCAGGTCCTCGCGGCGGATCACCATGTTGTCCCGGAGGTAATCGAAGCCGAACTCGTTGTTCGTCCCATACGTGATGTCCGCGAGGTAGGCCTCGCGGCGCGGCACCGGCCGGAAGTGATTGAGCCGGTCGTCGCCGCGGCGGATGGGATCCTCGTACGCCGGGTCGTACACCCCGGCGAACTCGTGGGTGATCACGCCGACGCGGAGCCCGAGCAGCGCGTAGATGGGGCCCATCCAGCCTGCGCCCATTCGGGAGAGGTAGTCGTTGGGGGTGACGAGGTGCCCGCCGCGCCCCTCCAGGGCGTTCAGCACGAGCGGAAGCGTCGCCACCAGCGTCTTGCCCTCGCCGGTCTTCATCTCCGCGATCTTCCCGCTGAAGAGCACCGCGCCGCCGATCAGCTGCACGTCGTGGTGGCGCTGGCCGAGGGTCCGCTTGCTCGCCTCGCGCACGAGCGCGAACGTTTCCGGCATCAGGGCCTCGAGCGCTTCTCCGCCCTGGGCGCGCGAGCGCAGCTCATCCAGCTTGCCGCGGAGGGCCGCCTCCGGCAGGCCTTCGAACTCCGCCTCGAGCGCGTTGACCTGCGGGACCAGCGCGTCGCCCAGCTGTTTGACGATCCGCTCGCTCGGGTCCCCGAGGAACGACTGCAGCAGCTTCAGCATCGATAACTCCCGGTGGCAAACATCCCTACTATTATAATCCACCCGGCAAGGCGTTCCGGCCTCATGCCGGGGGACTACCGGGGGAGCCCCAGCCTGCGGGCGAAGGACTCGGCGGTGTCGTCGTGGTCGATCCGGACCCGCTCCAGGAGGTACGGCGGGCTTCCCGGCGACACGAACCCCGGCCGCTCGGTGACGGCGCCGCGATAGCCGAGGTCTTCCAGGATCCGCTCGACCCCGGCATTGTACCGCCCCGCCGGATACGCGAAGTAGGCGACGGGACGCCCCGTCCACGCTTCGATCGTCTTGCGGCTGCGCGCGAGCTCGCGCCGCGCCTCCGCCGGCGGCAGAAGGGAGAAATCGACATGGTGAACGCCGTGGGACTCGATCTCCATCCCCGCCTCGGCCATCTCCCGGAGCTGGGCGGGCGTCAGGTGATCCCGGGTGCCGATCGTGGACGTCACCACGAAGAACGTGCCGATGAACCCGTACCGGCGGAGCAGCGGGAACACCACGGTGTAGTTGTCCTCGTACCCATCATCGAACGTGAGGACGACGCGGCGCGCCGGCAGCGGCGCACGGCGGTCGACGGCCGTTCGCAGGGCGTCGAGCGTCATCGATCGGTCCCCCGCGTCCCGCAGCAGCCGGAGCTGCGTCTCGAACGCCGGCACCATGACGGTGAGGTGCACCGTGATCGGATCTCGCGCGGACAGACGCAGGTCGACCCGGTGGTACATCAGCACCGGGACGCCCCGGGCCGCGGAGGGTGGACCGACGCGAGGCGTGGACCCAAGGGAAGCGGGCCCGGCCCCCACCGCGAGCGCGGCCGCGCAGGCCACCGCCACAGCGTTGCGGACGCGCTCAGCCGGGCCCAAGCCAGCTCACCGGCCGGTTGACCGCATCGAGCACGGCCCGGACCACGGCCTCCCGGGGATCGTCGTGGACGATGGCCGCGCCGCTGAGCAGCTCCTCTTCCGGTCCCGTCCAGGTGACGATGGCAATCGCGACCCGGTGCAGGCCGAACGGGGCGACGGTGGCCAGCGCAAGGCGAAAGACGCCGTCGGTGCGCAGGTAGGTCTCGACCGCGCGGAGAGCGGCCTGGCCCACGATCTCCAGTCCCTGAGCCGCGCCGCCGGGGCCGGCCACGGCGCCTTCGTACATCAGCCCATCGTGCTCCACCTTCACCCGGGCCTCGAGCGAGGTGCGGAGGGTCGTCATCGTCAGCCCGACGTACTTGAGCCGGGCCCGCAGGGGGGCCGGCCCCGGCTGCGTCTGTCCCGGGCGGAGGAGCGCGACCCGGACCTGAGAGGCCTCCAGGGTGACGCCCAATTCAGCGCCCAGGGCCGCGATGACATCCCCCGCCAGGACCCGGGCCGTCCGATCGGCGGACCCGAGCACATGGATCTGCTCGATCCGGCCGTCCGCGCCGAGATCGACCCGGGTCGCCGAGACCCCGCGGATGCGCCGGATCACGCCCTCCGCGTCCTGGGCCACAGACCGCTGCTCCCCCCCGCCCATCACGAACCTCTCAGTCTTCCGGCTCGATCAATCCGTAGCGGCCATCGGCGCGCCGATAGACGACGTTGATTTCGAGGGTCTCGGAGTTGCGGAACATGAAGAACGCGTGCCCGAGCAGCTCCATCTGCACGGCGGCCTCGTCGGGCGCCGTCGGCTTCATCTCGAAGCGCTTGCGGCGGTGGATCTGGATGGGCGGGGGGCCCGGTTCGCCGTCCCGCGGCTGCTCGGACAGGAGCCCCGCGCGCAGGGCCGCTTCGGCGGCAGCCGCCGCCTGCTGCTTCCGGCGCCCCGCCATGACCCGCCGCCGCTTGATGACCCGGCTGCGAAACTTGCTGATTTGCTTGTCCAATTTGTTGACCACGCGATCGATGGAAACGTACATATCCTGACCGGCCTCCTCACCCCGGAGGACGACGCCGTCCCCCCAGAGCGTCACCTCGACGATTCGGTTCCGGCCGGGGTGCGGCTCGACGCGCAGCAGCGCCTGGACCTTCTGCACCTGCTCGAAGTGATGCGCGAGCCGCTCCACCTTCTCCGTCACCCGCGCCCGTAGCGCCTCGCTGACCTCGACGTTTCGGCCGACCACGATGATATTCATCGTCTCCTCCGGGGCGCCGCGCGGCGGGTGCTCACAGGTGCCACCGCCGCCGCAGCTGCGCCAGGCCTCCGGTATGCTCGAGCTCGCGGATCGCGGCGGAGATGAAGACCAGGAGATCCGGCCCATCGGGCCGCACCCCCACGACCAGGGGAACCTCCGCCCACGGTCCCGCCGAGACCCTGAGGCCGCGGCGGGTCCGTGCGTAGTCCAGGATCACGGGCAGGTCGGCCACGGCGGCCTGGACCTCTCCCCGCGACACGGCCGCCAGGGCCGCCGCGGGGAGGTACGCCGGGAGGATCGGGCCGGCGCCCATCTGCTCGGCAAGCGTCTCGGCGGGGCTTTTCCCCTGCACCGCCACGCGGACCTTGCGCAGCGGGTGGTCGCGGACCGGCGCCTCGTTTCCCCCCCAGAGTATGCCCTGACTCATCGTGTAGTAGGACTCTGAGGCCGGCCCCGGCACCTCCTCCTTCCGCATCGCGCTGATGATGAGATCCGCGCCGGAGAACCCCGCGCGCAGGAGGACCCGGGGTGTGTCGTGCACCTCCAGGCGCACGCCCAGCGAGGCCGCCAGCAGCCCGGCCAGATCGATCTCGAACCCGCGGGGCGCCGCTCCCTCTCGAAACGCCAGCGGAGGATCGGAGAGATCCGAGGCCACGCGCAGCACACCCGTCTGGACGATCGCGGTCACCGACGGACCGCGCACGCCGGGGTGGGGCGGCGGCGGCAGCGGCGGGCCCAGAGCCGCGGGTCCGCAGGCGGCGAGACCGAACGCGACGAGCCCGGCGAGCGCGGCGGGACGGCCCACAGCGGGCCGGAACATGATTGGGGACAAGCGGGGCCGGGCCCTAGCCCACGCGCTGCTGCGCGCGGATCTCGCGGAAGCAGTCCTGGCAATAGACAGGGCGATCCTCCCGAGGACGAAACGGCACCTGGGTTTTCGCCCCGCACTTCGCGCAGACGGCCTCGAACATCTCGCGCGGCAGCCCGGGGGCTCCCTCGCGTGATCGCTTCCGCGCGTCCCGGCAATCTTTGCACCGCAGCGGCTCGTTCGTGAACCCCTTCTTCTGGTAGAACTCCTGCTCGCCGGCGGTGAACACGAACTCCTTTCCGCAGTCGAGGCAATGCAGGGTCTTGTCGACGAACGGCATGCGACATTCCCCCAACG
>DATHLI010000245.1:0-3532 GCA_035488355.1 bacterium
TGATGATCAGAGTCCGCGGCCAGAAGCGGGAGTAGTTGCGCTACCGATCGCCTGGCGAAGAGTCGGCAGAGGGGGGCCAACTCTTGGGTTTGCCGTGTTCGTCGATGACCAGCGATGACGAGCCCGGCGGCAGAACCTGCAGGGACTTCAGGAATTCAATCAGATCGTTCTGCAGATCCGTTGGCAGTGCGTCGAATGCCAAGCGCTGGGGCAGAGCCTCGCCGTTGTGCGCTTCAACAGCTTCCCTGGCGGTCGTGAACTTCCCATGGTGCATGAACGCCCCGCCCTGATTGTAGAACCCCCACAACTTGCGGGTAATGAACTTGCAGTTCCCCGCGAAGAATCCCGGTGATCCCGCCGCTTGGTTCTGGTCGAGGGGCTCGCATTCCGGATCGGTCCCGGGGTCGCTGGTAGCGCTGATGTCATGCAGCTTGAGATCGGTGTATGCCGGCACCATGACTAACCCGTGATGAGCTCGCAGGCGCGGAAGCGGCAGCATATCGCTCGTCAGGTCCACGGTGAGTGCCGGAGCACTGATCGGATAGTTGGCGGGTCCGAGCTGCAAGTTCGGTGAATTGGGGCCCACGGCGGGGTTATACGGACTGGGCTCGAAGTAGATCCAGCCTGGCTGCCCGGGGAGCCCCGGATTGTGGTTGGCGGTGAGCGGCAAGGTCGCGTGACAGGTTGCGCAGCCGATCTGATTGAACACCGCCTCGCCCAGCCGATTCGCCTGCTCCACCGCCGGATCGTTTGGAATGACGCGGCCCGGAACGGGCAGCGTGGCCTGGAACAGGGAGACCGCGGTCAGGTCGGCGACCGTCAGCTCGTTCGTAAAACCATCCCCATCGGGGTCGGCATTGAGCCCGAAGCGCTCTTCGGCCTGCATACCGTGGTGATGGTTGAACGCGTTGTTGCTGAACTGCCTCAGGGAAACTACGTTCCCTACCTGATGTAAAGGCCGGATGATCAGGCTCGGTGGGGTAGTGCCCTGACTCGACAGGCTCGGAGCCGCCAGGCCTTGAACGTGCGAGACATTCCAGGTCCCGTCCGCGTTGTGTGTCAGGCTGCCGAAGGAAATTCCCTTGGACGTCAGCGGTGTGCTGCTGCCCGGAGGCGTGGCGTCCCGCTCGGTCTGCAGCTCGGCTGTCATTTGCCGGGCCAGCATCTCGACGAACCCGGCACCATTCATGCCGATCGTTTTTCTGTCGTCGGTGGCGCTCTCCATCGTAACGAGCTTTCCGGACTCATCTACCGCACCCCGGGTCCCGATGGGATCGGTGTGATCGAAGGTTAAACGATCGAAGCGCTGTGCGAGCACGAAGACTTCCGTCACGCGGTCGCCGCCTGCCCCTGTCACGGGGACGTTGTGACAGCCAGAACATGCGTTCGCGTCAGGCGAGGAGACTCTGTCGAAGTTTCTCGGGAACACCAGTGGCGAACTCGGGTCCGACAGAACGGCACCTGTCCCTTTCGACAATGGGCGCCCCGCTCCCTCCTGGATGGTGAACTCGGCGGTGAAAAGCTGTGACCCATACTGGATCAACTGGCTCAAAGGAGTGTTGAATTCTTCGCCGTCCTGCAAGTGTCTGGGTATCGCCACCTCGCGCCCGATCTGCGCGTCGGGGTTTTGCCCCAACGCCGCAGTCATGCTCGCGAGCGCCGACACGGCGACCAGCCATTGACAACAGCGTCGGAAAGTGTTGTTCATAACACCCGCCACTCGCACCACACCTCGATGCCGGCACCGCGCTGCGGCGCCGGGCAGGAGAAGCCTGCCACACGGAGCGCGCGGATCTGCGTCGGCGCGAAACCGCTCTCAGAAAGAGATTTCACCTTCCAGGATGGTCTCGTGAAAGGTGAGCCCGGAGATCGTGAGAACAAACGTCGTGCCCGGGCCTCCACGCTCGGCGGTCGCCGTGAAAGGCAGGTTGGTACCGGCCCCGAGGCCGGTGACGTCCGCTGAGCCCGTCAAGACCGCTACGGACCCGTTGATCTGGACGGCGGTGATCGCTCCGGTCACGTACATGACGTTGGTATCGAAGTTCCCACTCCCCGGTTTTCCCGCCGCTGCGCTGGTGGGCGCAAGCGCCAGGCACTCGAAGTGACCTTGGCCGTTCCGCCAGTGGAAGGCGAGCTTGGTAATGACCGGCACGAATGAGGGCGCTCCGGTGCCACCCGCTATGATGGTGGTGGCGCCGCCCTGCACGGTTCCTCCTCCGTCCTCTCCCCACGCCAGAGCGCTGGCAGTCAAGGCCAGGACGGTAATCGCGAGAATCGGTACTGAGCGGTTCATGATGTTCTCCCTTCAGGTGCAGCGAAACCTATCCCGTGCTCCGAGGAACGAAGCCTGCTCAGACGCAAGAGCGTGGTGGGCCTCTAGCCCACCACTCCGAATCGTCCGCCACTAGCCCTGCCCGTGCATCCTTGTCGTTGCCGACCAGGTCCGTCCCACCGAAGCCGGAGGCTAATCCCCTGAAAGAATGTGGAAGACCGTGCGATTCGCGTTTGCAGTACCGGGGGACCCCACCGGTGCCACGCGGTTCCAGTAGTCTGCATATCCCTTGGATGCAGTGATCCCCTCGAATATGGACGCGGGCGCCGCATCGGGCCCCTGGGGCGGCGGATTGCCACTCAGATGACAGCTGACCGCAAGGATTCCTTTGCTGCCATCGTCGTAGTCGATGCGCAGATACGCCAACCCGGCTCGATTGTCGGCCAACGTGCCGTCACCGATATTGTCGTGCAAGATACTCGTTTGGTGGCCCGGCGCCACTTCGAAGCGAATCAGCCGCGTCACCAGGTAGTTGCCCATTCCGGTCACCGTGGTGCCGTCGGGGGCGATGGTCTTCCAGGTACCCCCTCCGCTCACATCGTCATCCCCTACGGTGAAGGTCCCGGAACCCGTAATCGTGATCATGGAGTCGTCTTGCGCCCGCGCCGATGCCATTCCGCCGGCGTTGATATTGGGCGTCGTGCCAACCAGGGTGAGATTGACGATGTCCCACCGGTACTTGGTTTCTCCGTAGGCGTTTCCTACGACCAACAAAGGCAGGAACAGGATGGCCATCACCACAAACCATCGTCTATCGATGCGCATAGCGTTAACCTCCTCGCTGCTAGTGATCGCCTCTGCTTGTATCAGACGTGTTGTATCAGACGCGCGTTACGCGAGCGTGTGGCTCGCGATTCTGTCTGGGAGACTGGGAGTCTGCGATGCGCGAGCGCGCTGGCACGGCGCCGGTTAGATGCCACCAGCACTCACCCCCGCCGAGTCGCAACATGGGTATCTCCCTGTCGCTTGTAGTTAGAATGTCCTGAGGCCGCGCGCCGCGACCGGCGGCGGAGGGTAACACCGAGCGCTGAGGCGAACAACGGGGTGAAAAGCCTGCCCTCTGTCGGTCAGCAGTGCTGCGCGGCAGCGACTACTTCAAGGTGAAGCTTCAGCTGAGCTCGCGAAAAGCCCGCAGCAACGGAAAGTAGAGCGCCGCCCGCACCGGCTCGGGCCCGAGCTGCTGCGCGAGCGCCGCGTAGG
>DATHLI010000246.1:0-5052 GCA_035488355.1 bacterium
CACGCCTGCGGCGTCCTCGCGCGGCGCGCGCTGTCCTGGGCGCTCCAGGACCGCCGGGCCGCTGCCGGCCCGACGCCGGCCCGCTGAAACCGTCCCGATGCGGATCAGGGTCGACGTCAACGGCGAATGGAAGACGGCGGACGTCTGGCCGGGGTCGAGCCTCCTGTTTGCGCTGCGCGAGCACTTCGGCCTCGCCGGCGCCAAGAACGCCTGCGAGCAGGGCGAGTGCGGCTCGTGCTCGGTGTGGCTCGACGGCACGCTGGTGTGCGCCTGCCTGGTGCTCGCGGCTCAGGCGCACGACCGCCGGGTGCGCACCGTCGAGGCCCTGGGAAGCGCGGAGCGGCTGCACCCGGTGCAGGAGGCGTTCCTCGAGGCGGGCGCGGTGCAGTGCGGCTTCTGCACGCCCGGCCTGATCGTCGCCGTCGCGGACCTCCTGGAGCGCGACCCGGCTCCGGACGAGGCCGAGGTTCGGGAAGCGCTCTCGGGGAACCTCTGCCGCTGCACCGGATACGCGAAGATCCTCGACGCGGTGCGGATCGCGTCCGCGCGCATGCGCGGAGGTGGGGCATGAGTGTCCTGACCGGAGCGCGTACGCGCGGAGGGGTGGGCGAGAGCGTCAGGCGGGTCGACGGCGTCCCCAAGGTCAAAGGCGCATTTGCGTTCGCCAGCGACCTCTTTGCGGAGGGGATGCTGTGGGGCTACACGCTGCGGTGTCCGCACCCCAGCGCGCGCATCCGGTCGATCGACATCTCGAACGCCCTCGCGACCTCCGGCGTGCACGCCGTGCTCCTCGCGGCCGATGTCCCCGGGAAGAAGACGTTCGGGCTGGAGTTCTCCGACCAGCCGGTGCTGGCGCGCGACCGCGCGCGGTACGCGGGAGAGCCGGTCGCCGTGGTCGCCGCGGTCGATCCGGAGACCGCCCGGCGGGCGGCCGAGCGCATCGCAGTCACCTACGAGGTCCTGCCGGCGGTGACCGATATGGAGGAGGCCCTCGGGGCCACCGCCCCGCGCGTGCACGACTTCGGGAACATCCTGCGCCACCTCCGCATCGCCCACGGCGATCCGGAGGCCACGGCCGAGCTGTGGGTGGAGGGCTACTACGAGACGGGGATGCAGGACCAGGCGATGCTGGGGCCCGAGGCCGGCATGGCGATCCCCGCGGACGACGGCGGAGTCGATCTGTACGTGGCCACCCAGTGGCTGCACGTCGACCGCCAGCAGATCGCCCCCTGCCTCGATCTTCCGCCCGACAAAGTGCGGCTGCACCTCGCCGGCGTCGGCGGGGCGTTCGGCGCCCGGGAGGACGTCAGCATGCACATTCATGCCTGCCTGCTCGCGCTGCGGACCCGCAGGCCGGTCAAGATGGCCTATGGCCGCGCGGAGTCGTTCTTCGGCCACGTGCACCGGCACCCGGCCCGGATCTGGATGCGGCACGGGGCAAAGCGCGATGGGACCCTCGTCTCCGTGCGCGCGCGGATCCTGCTGGACGGTGGGGCGTATGCGTCCTCGTCATCGGCGGTCGTCGCGAACGCCAGCACGTTCGCCACGGGACCGTACGAGGTGCCGAACGCGCTGATCGAGGGGACGTGCGTCTACACGAATAATCCGCCGTGCGGCGCGATGCGGGGCTTCGGCGCGGTCCAGGCCTGCGTCGCCTACGAAGCGCAGATGGACAAGCTGGCCGCGCGGCTCGGGCGAGACCCCGTTGACCTGCGGCTCCAGAACGCGCTGTCCACGGGGTCGCTCCTGGCCACAGGCCAGATCGTGAGGGGGAGCGCGCCCGTTCGGGAGGTGATCCGGCGCTGCGCCGCGCTGCCGGTGCCCGACCCCGCGCCTCGCGATCCCAGCGGCAGGGGAGGAGGCTATGCCTACCCGGGCGGCGCCGGGAACGTGTCGCGAGGGGAGGGGCTGCGGCGGGGCGTCGGGTTCGCGGTCGGGTGGAAGAACCTCGCCTACAGCGAGGGGTTCGACGACTCATCCGAGGCGCGCGTCAGGCTCGCCGCCGGCCCGGGCGGGCCCCGGGCCGAGGTGGAGTGCGCCGCCGCCGAGGTGGGGCAGGGGATCCATACGGTGCTGGTCCAGATCGTCCGCACCGAACTGGGCGTCGAGACCGTCGTGATCCATCCGCCGGACACCCGGATCGGATCCGCGGGATCGACGTCGGCGTCCCGGCAGACGATGATGTCGGGCGGCGCGGTCCAGCTGGCGTGCCTCGCCGTCCGCGAGGCGCTGTTCGCGCGGGTGCGGCAGCGGACGGCCGTCGAGGGGACAGGGCTGCGGGGTGATCTCGGGATCGAGAGCGGGCAGGTGTGCGCCGGCGGGGTCCCGCTCGCGCCCCTGGAACGGTTCTTGGACGAGCCGATCGAGGCGACGCGGGTCTACCATCACCGCCGGACGCGTCCGCTCGATGGGGCAGGACAGGGCGATCCCCATGTGGCGTTCGCCTTTGCCGCGCAGCGCGCCGTCGTCGACGTGGACACTGATCTCGGGCTGGTCCGAGTCGTCCAGATCGCGACGGCGCAGGACGTCGGCCGCGCCCTGAACCCCCAGAGCGTCTACGGCCAGATCGAGGGCGGGACCGCCCAGGGGTTGGGGCTCGCCCTCATGGAGGAAGTTCAGCTGAAAGACGGGCTGATCGAAAACGCGTCGTTCACCGATTATCTGATCCCGACGATCCTGGATATGCCGCCTGTCTTGAGCGCGCTCGTGGAGGAGCCCGAGCCGGGGCTCCCATTTGGCGCGAAGGGGGTGGGCGAGCCCTCGACCGTCGTTTCGACCGCGGCGATCCTGGCCGCGCTGCGCGATGCGACCGGCCGCGATCTCCACCGGGTCCCGGTCCGCCCCGATGACCTGGCCGGGCTGACCCCGCCCGCGGCGACCCGGGAGCCGCCCCCATCGCCCGAGGTGCCGGGGCCCGCCCCGATCCCGAAATATCTCGGCCTGGAGGCCGGCCAGCAGGAGATGATGGGCGGGTAAGCTTACCGGGCGGCGAAGCGGAAATTGCTGTATTGGGCCGTGAGCGAAGCGTCGAACCGGGTCGAGTGCAGCACCTGCTCGGTGAGCACCCAGATCCCGTTCATGAGGGAGTACCGCTGGTCGATATCCATGCGCCCCCACGCATACTGGAGCGTCCCGTCGATCACCAGGCCTCGATCGTAATCGATCCAGACGATCAATCCCCGGGGATTGTTTCTGGGATTCCGGGCCTTGCCCTGGACCAGATAGTACCGGTCATCGTCCACGAGCTTCTCCCCGAGCACGGTGAGGTCGAACCTCGACAGAAAGGCCCCGACGGGCTCGCTGGATTCGAACAGCCGGCCGACGACGTACTGGTTGATGGCGCCGCAGAAGGTGCCGGCCGTCGCCTCCCCGATGGTGAGCGTCTGGCGCCCCTGGTCGAGGCGCAGCGTTCCGCTGAACACGCAGTTGGGCGGCCCGGTTACCGGCTTCTCGATCCACAGCTTGAAGACGGCGTCCGCAATGCCGGAAATGCTCCCGCTCGCCGCCGACACGCGGGAGAGGACCTCCTCAGGGGGAGGGGGCTGGGCCGCGGTCGGCTCGCTCAACAGCAGCAGAGCGACCATCAGCGCAGCGGCAGTGGCCACCGCGCGCGAGGGCGGTGGCGGATAGGGATGCACGTTCTTCATCCTACCATAGGTGGCCGAGGACGCCACACACCTCGCTGAACCCTTCGGGCATGGGATCGCATCACGGGGTGCCCGCGGATCCGCAGGACGATCCTGCCGAGGACGTGCCCCCGCTCGAGCCGCGCGTGTGCCTTGGCCACCTGCGCAAGCGGATAGATCGCCGCGATCGGCACGCGAAGCCGGGCCTCGGCTGCGGCGCGTTCCAGCCGCGCGAACTCGCGTGGACCGGTCGCCGCGTTGTAGACGAGCAGGCGCACCCCGCGGCGGCGGCGGGGCTCGGGTTCGACGCCGTCGGGGTACGCCACCCGCCCCCCGGGTCGCACGAAGCGGAGGCACCGCTCGAGCGCGTCGCCGCCCGCGAGGGCCAGGACGGCATCGATCCCATTGGGCGCGAGCGCGCGGAGCCGTTCCGGGGCGTTGCCGTTCCGGGTGTCGATCACGGCATCGGCGCCGAGCCGCCGAACGAGCGCGGCGGCGCGGCCGCCCCTGACCATCGCCAGCACCCGCGCCCGCCGGCGCTTCGCGAACTGCACCGCAAGCGTCCCCACCGCCCCGGATGCCCCGAAGATCGCCACGGTCTCTCGGGGCCGCACGCGGAGGTGGTCGTCGATCCCCTGGAGCGCCGTCACGCCCGTCGCCGCCGCTGCGGCCGCGTGAAGGAGATCGAGGCGGCGCGGCACGTGTCCGACAGTTCGGGCATCGACCGCCACGTACTCGGCGTAAAACCCGCCTTTCCCAGACGTGCTCGTCCCCCACACGCGGTCCCCGATGCTGAAACGCCGCACCCGCGCTCCGGTCGCCACGACGACTCCCGCGCCGTCTGTTCCCAGCACGAGCGGGAACCTGGGACGCCCGCCGGGCCACCAGGAGCCGTCGCGGACGTGCGTATCCCACACGCCGACACCGGCTCCGGCAAGGGCGATGAGCACCTGGCGCGGGCCAGGCTCCGGCACCGGCAGGCTGCGGAGCGTGAGGGCCCGCGGCGGACCAAACCGCCCGATGGCGGCGGCGTTCATCTTCGGGAGCGCCCTCGTTCGATTCATGACGGACCGACCCGCGGCATGCGGTCTTGGTTGCATCCTCCTCGGCGTCTCTCCTGCTGACGCGCTCCCCACAGTCGAATATCCGGGGCGCCCCTCCGGTGCGTTCTCGACGCGCGATCGCGCGGGCGAAGGAGAAGCGGGCCGGGAGCGGAACCATTCCTCGAGCCCAATCACGCCGCATGGTCACTCTCGATGCTTGACCGGATTACGGTCTCTGTGGTGCAGCACCGCTTCGTCGCCATCGTCGCCGAGATGGGCGAGGCGATGCTGCGCACCGCCTACTCCCAGATCTTGAACTCGAGCCGGGACTTCTCGACCGCCCTGTGCGACGGGCAGGGCCGGCTGGTGGCCCAGGCGGAGCA
>DATHLI010000247.1:0-2487 GCA_035488355.1 bacterium
GGCCGATCGGATCGTGGCGCTCGCCCGCCGCTACGCGACGACGCGGCCCGCCATGATCCTGCTCGGGGGCAGCTCGATGCACAAGGGCGCGAACGGCTGGCAGGGCGCCCGGGCCGTCGCGTGCCTGCCTGCGCTCACGGGGAACCTCGGCGTCCCGGGTGGGGGCCTCGGCCCGCGCCATGGGGGCGCGAGTCACGGCCAGGCGCTGGGGAACATCGCTGCCGTGACGCGCCGGCCGCCGGGCCGCTACCTCCCAAACCAGATGCCCCGGATCACCGGTGCCCTGCTGGATGGCCGCGTCCGCGTCCTCTTCCTCCTCGGAACGGACATGCTCTCATCCTTCGCCGACGCTGAGCACGTGGCCGCGGGCCTGGTCCGGACCGACCTCGTCGTTACGCACGACCTCTTCATGAACGACACGGCCCGCCGTTTTGCCGACGTGGTCCTCCCCGCGACCTCGTGGCTCGAAGAGCTGGGCTGCAAAAGCACGAACACCCACCTCTACCTGATGCCGAGGATCCTCGACGCGCCCGGCGAAGCGAGGTCGCTCACGTGGATGCTCCGGGAGTTGGCACGCCGCCTGAACCTCGTAGACTTCTTCCCGTGGGAGACCGACGAGGGGCCGATCGACGCGATCCTCGATCATCCGGCCACAGGCCGCGCGACCGTCGCCGCGCTGCGCGCCGAGGGCGGGATTCGCGCCCTGCGCATCTCCCACGTCGCCCACCCGGACCGCGTCTTCCCCACGCCCTCGGGCAAGGTCGAGTTCTACTCTGAGCGGGCGAGGTCCCTCGGGCTTCCAGCCCTGCCGGTATACGTGCCGCTGCCCGGGTCCGACCGTTACCCGTTAAGCTTCCGCCAGGGCAGAACGCTGACCCAGTTTCATGGCTTCTACGACCACGGTCAGGCGCTCCCCACGCTCGCGCGGGCCGATCCGGAGCCGAAGCTGTGGGTCTCGCCGGCGGATGCCGCGGCACGCGGCCTGGAGGATGGCGCACCGATCCGCATCTTCAACGATCGGGGCGAGTTCCGGGCGCGCGCGCACGTCACCGACCGCATCCCGTCCGGGACCGTGTGGATGCGCGACGGCTGGACAGGGCTGAACCGCCTCACCTCTGGGGAACCGTCGATCCCCGACGACGCCGTGGACATCTTCGACTTCTCGGCGGGCCAGGCCGCCTTCGATGCGACGGTGGAGGTGGAGCGCGCCGGATAACGGTCAGCAGACCCCCGGAGGGCGCATCGAGCTCCTCGCGGTCGTCATTGACCCACATGGAGCAGTTTCCGAGCCCGCCCGACCGCCGGCCGGGTCTTGCCTCACTGCACGACTTTGAACTCGGAACGTCCGGACTTATCGGAAAATGTGAGGTGGAAGCGCTGCCTGCCGTTCGCATCGTACACGGAGAATCCGGCGTTCTTCTTGGGGGTGACGCCTAACCCGAGGCGTTCCCGTCCGGCGGGGCTGTAGATGCGGAGCCCCACGGCATTGCCCGGTAGCACGCCGAGTCGCATCCGGCCTTCGGGCGTGATCAGCACGAGGGCATGGGTCGTGATACCCTGCCGGAGCTCCGCGCGGGTCCGCGCGACGAGCAGGAGAGACGCGATTGCGATCACCAGGCTTGCCGCAGTGACGAGAATGAGCCACGTATCCTTTTTGATCGCGGGCTGTCCTTGTTGATACATCCCAACACCTCCGTGATAAGACTTCCCCGATACTATGCCCTGCAAACAGCTATCAGAGACCACCCCTCGCCGAATACCCTCACTTCTTTGGGGCACGGCGCCCAGGACCGATGTAGGTGACACGTAGGCCCAGCGATGCCGCCGAACGAGCCTGTCCGGCATCGGCTGTGGCGATAGGCAGCGCGCCCGTAGCTGCAACGGCAAGGTGCAATGCATCAAGGGTGCGGAGCGGGACATCAAATCCGCTGATCCAGCCCCGCGCAATCTGGTACGTGGCTCTATCCAGCTCAAGTCGGGTATATGCTCCACCCTCGAGATGTCCAATGAAAACGGCCGCGATTCGACGAGCGTCTTCACGCGGGAGTTCTCGCTCTCTGACCTTGCGGGCCAGAGCAGAGAAGAACTCCACTTCCCCAAGGTCACTCAGCGCGATCCCGGATGTTTCCTGCAAGAATCGCTGAACACGACTGCTGATAGGCTCAGGAAAATAGTATGGGACGAGGACGCTTGTGTCGGCGTAAATCAATAGCGCTCCTCACGTCTTGCCTTTACTACGGTCGTGCTCATGGGCTCGCCTTTAACTCGGATCGAAGCCCTGAAAGCGGTGAGGTCCGGCAAAGGCATGCGCGACCGGACAGGAGGCACGAGCCGAGCCACCGCCTTCCCCCGCCGCTGAATCACGATCGCCTCTCCCCTCGCCACTCTATTCAAAAGAGCCGGGAGGCCGGCCCGGGCATCCCTCGCATTGACTTTCCTCACGACGCACCCCAGCAGAGTTAAACTGTACACAACAAGTGTACACTA
>DATHLI010000248.1:0-5598 GCA_035488355.1 bacterium
GTGATCCCTGCAGGTGCCAGAGCCACCTTCGCGCGCCAGGCAGTTAGCGCGTCGGCATTCCCCTAGGAGCCCTCCCCAGGTCGCGCTCCTTCCCAGATTCCTCACCCAACGGAGGATGTTCCATCAGCGAGAGGGGGCTGATCGGATGTCACGTTCTTGGATCAGAACGGGCACTGCGCTGTGCGCGATCTTTGCGTTCGCCGTCGCGCTGTCGCTGGCCGGAGGAGGCGGATATCAGAGAGTGTTGGAGTTCGCTCCTCTGATCGCCGTGGCGCCCGATGAGGATCAGGCGACCGTCACCACGGGCCCCGCCTGCACCACTCCGGCGCCTGTCATAAGGTCTGCGTTCATCCACTGCTACCGGCCGGCCGATATCTATGCCGCCTACCACGTTGACGCCGTCCATCAGGCCGGCATTACCGGAGCGGGGCAGACGATCGTCATCGTCGACTCGTATGGCAGCCCGACGGCGCTTCAGGATCTGCAGTTCTTCAGCTCCACCTTTGGCCTGCCCCAACCGGACCTCACGATCATCCACCCGGACGGCACGCCGCCCTTCAACAACTCGGTCCACGGCGCCCAGGTCAACTGGGCCTTCGAGACCAGCCTGGATTTGCAGTGGGCCCACGCCATCGCGCCCGACGCCAAGATCGTTCTGATCGCGACCGTCCCGGCCGAGACCGAGGGCGTGCAGGGTTTTCCGAACATGCTCAAGGGCGAGGAGATCGCGACAGACAATTACCCCGGCTCGCCCATCAGCCAGAGCTTCGCGGCCACCGAGCAATCGTTCCATGGGGCCGGAGACCCGCAGGTGGAACGGTTCGATAAAGTCTACCAGCAGGCCGCGGCGAACGGGATGACGGTGTTTGGATCGAGCGGCGACACCGGCACCGCGAACGTGGACAAGCAGATGCGGGTGTTCCCGTTCCCGACCGTAAACTGGCCGTCGTCGGACCCGCTGGTGACCTCGGCGGGCGGGACGTGGCTCCAGTTCGGCTGGCTCTGGCAACCAAAGGTCCAGGCCTCTACGTACTTCGCCTGCCTGGAGGCGGGCACCCCTGTCAACACCTGCCGCGCCAGTTACCTGAACTTCGTCCCGGGGGGGCGGACCGAGGCAGTGTGGAAAGAAGATTGGGATCTGATCGCCACCGGGGGCGGGCGGAGCGTGCTGTTCGCCACCCCGGCCTTCCAGTCCGGCATTTCGCAGTCGATTCTGCAGGGCAGCCGGGGCATTCCCGACCTGGCCTGGAACGCCGCGGTGAACGGCGGGGTGCTCGTGTTCACGAGCTTCCCCGGTGTCCGGGTGGGGTGGCACACCGTCGGAGGAACGAGCGCCTCATCCCCCCAACTTGCCGCCCTGATCGCCCTGGCCAACCAGATGCGGGCTCAGGCCGGGAAGGGACCCGTGGGGCATCTCAACCCCAGGCTCTATCAATTGCCTGCCTCCGACTTCACCGACATCGTTCCCCTCACGTTTGGGACCGGCGCCGGGGTGACCACGCTCAACAGCAACGCCGAGTACGGGACAGGAATCCCCGGGATGCCGACGACCGCCGGCTGGGACCTCACCACTGGCTTCGGGAGCCCGAAGGCCCACGATTTCGTGCTCGATCTGACGCTACAGCCGTAGGCTCTGCCTTCAGCACCTCGAGCACGATGAGGTAGGCCCGCTGGGGCGCCCGCACGGCGAGGCGGCACCCCAGCGGAGCGTTTCTAGCCTCCGACGCCCTTCACCCAGCCTTCAGCGGTCCTTCACGTCAGGTTCACCGCCGGTGGTGACTCTGTGGAATAATGAGGGTGTCCGCTGGAGACTGTGCGGGGAGGGGTAGATGCGACTTCTCGGGCGAACCGTGATCGCCGTGCTCATGCTGGACGTCGCGCTGGTGCTCATCGGGGTTCAAGTGCGGGCGGCGGTGAGCCAGGCGGCGGGGTTGGGCAAGATCAACCATATCCTCGTCATCTATCAGGAGAACTGGAGCTTCGACGGCCTCTACGGCACGTTCCCGGGCGCGAACGGGGTGGCGAACGCCGGCGAGACGCTTCGGCAGGTGGACAAGAACGGGCAGCCGTATGCCACGCTGCCGCAGCCGATCGACACCACGAGGCACCCGCCCGCCGCCGACCCGCGCTTTCCCGCGAGCCTGCCCGTCGGGCCGTTCGATCTCGCCCGCTTCGTCGGGCCCGACCAGCGGACCGGTGACCTCGTTCATCGATTTTTCCAGGAGCAGTACCAGATCGACGGCGGGAAGATGGACAAGTTCGTCGCGTGGAGCGACGCCGCCGGCCTGGTGATGAGCCGCTACGACGCCACGAATCTGCCGGAAGGCATGCTCGCCCAACGGTACGTCCTCGCCGACAACTTCTTTCACGCCGCCTTCGGCGGTTCGTTCCTGAACCACTTCTGGTTGGTCTGCGCGTGCACGCCGCAGTGGCCCAACGCGCCCGACGCCGTCAAAGTGGAACTGGACCCCGGCGGCGTGATGGTCAAGGACGGCATCGTGACTCCGGACGGCTACGCCGTCAACACCGCCTACACGATCAACACGCCGCACCCCGCCGGCGTCACCGATCCCGCCCGGCTCGTGCCCAATCAGACCATGCCGACGATCGGCGACCGGTTGGACGACAAGGGGATCTCCTGGGCCTGGTACTCGGGCGGCTGGAACGACGCGATCGCGGGGCGCCCCGATCCACTCTTCCAGTTCCACCATCAGGCGTTCGCGTACTTTGCCAGGTACGCGGACGGCACGCCCGGCCGCGCCCAGCACCTCAGAGACGAGCAGGACCTCTGGGCGGCCCTCAAGGAGGGCAGGCTGCCGGCCGTTGCCTTCGTCAAGTTCCTCGGACCCGACAACGAGCACCCCGGGTACGCGGACTTGCTCCGCGGGCAGCGGCATACCCTCGAGCTGGTCGCCGCCGTGATGCAGAGTCCCTATTGGGCCGACTCGGCGATCATTATCACCTACGATGAACACGGCGGCCGCTGGGACCACGTCCCGCCCCCGAAGGTGGACCGCTGGGGACCCGGCTCCCGCGTCCCTGCCATCGTCATCTCCCCGTACGCGAAACGGCGCTTCGTCGACCACACCCAGTACGACACGACCGCGATCCTCCGGCTGATCGAGCGGCGGTGGAACCTCCCGCCCTTGGGCAGCCGGGATGCCGGCGCCGGCGACCTCCGGAACGCGTTCAACTTCTTCTAGGCCGGCCGGGGCGCCCGGGGACGGGCCCGAGATGTCTGAAGACACGGCGGATGGGGTAAGAGACCCTCCGGTGGTCCGTGTCTCAGGCTCGATGAGTCAACCTCGACGATCGGTTCGCATCTGACCAGCGCAGATCTCGTCTATGAGGGTTGGAGTCGATCCGACAACTGATGAGGCGGACGCGCGGGCCCGGAAGGGAGGTTTGAAAGCCGCTCGGATAGGGCAAAGAAAATGAGAGGGAAAAATGACAGGGAGGGAAGGTCAGATGGCATATTGGAAATGTGCCGCGTGTGGATACGAAGCCCAGAACGATAAGCAAAAGCAGGAGCACACGACCAAGATGGCCAACGACCCGATACACGCGAAGAACTCACGTCCGGCAGAGGGACAGCGCTGGGGCGGGGAGAGCGCTCCCGTCAGTGGTGGCGGGACCAGAGATCCCTGGAAGAGGCCCGAGCAGCAGCAGCAACCGCAGCCGGCCAAGGCCAATCAACCCCCGCGCATAGATCCCAAGTGGGGCGGCGGTGGAAAGGGAGACAAGAAGCCCTAGCCCCAAGCGGGTGCGAACGTTCAGCGTACTCGCATAAGCGCCTCCGGGGGCCGGACTCGGCACGACAGACGGCCGGGTCCGACCCCCGAAGCTTTTCCACGCAGGCGACCGGAATGTGACGTCGAACGATTCCGTGATGACGCGCAGGCAATTCCTGGGAATCGCCGCCGCAGCCTCGATCCCGGCAGGCATCCCTTCGACGACGCCGGGGGCGGAAGGGGCAGGCCGGGTTCCCCACCGCTTGCTCGGCCGCACGGGAGAACGCGTCTCCGCGATCGGGCTCGGCGGATTTCACCTCGGCAAGCCGGACCTCCGGGAGCCGGAGAGCCTTCGCCTCATCCGCGCCGCGATCGACGGCGGAATCACCTTTCTCGACAACTGCTGGGATTACAACGGCGGGCAGAGCGAGATCCGCATGGGCAAGGCGCTGCGCGACGGGTATCGGCAGCGCGCGTTTTTGATGACCAAGATCGACGGGCGCGACCGGAACACGGCGGCGCGGCAGATCGAAGAGTCCCTCCGCCGGCTCGAGACCGACCGCGTCGACCTCCTGCAGTTCCACGAAATCATCCGGATGGACGATCCCGAACGTATTTTTGCGGCGGGCGGGGCGATGGAAGCGGTGCTCGAGGCCAGGCAGGCGGGCAAGGTCCGCTACATCGGGTTCACCGGGCACAAGAGCCCCAAGATCCACCTGAAGATGCTGGAGGTGGCTGCGGTCCACCGCTTCCGTTTCGACGCGGTGCAGATGCCGCTCAACGCGATGGACGCCCACTACGACAGCTTCGAGCGGCACGTCCTGCCTGTGCTCGTGCGAGACGGGATCGGAGTGCTCGGGATGAAGCCGATGGGCGACCACGTCATCCTCGAGAGCAAGACCGTGACCCCGGTGGAATGCCTGCATTACGCGATGAGCCTGCCGACCAGCGTCGTGATCACCGGATGCGACTCGATGCCGATCCTCGAGCAGGCGCTGCGCGCGGCGCGGAGTTTCCGGCCGATGGACTCGAGCGAGATTGACGCCCTGCTCGCGAAGACCGCCGAGGCCGCGCGCCGCGGACGCTACGAGTTGTACAAGACGACGCACACGTTCGATGGGACCGTCCACAATCCTCAGTGGTTGGGATGAGCGCCCGAGGACGTCCCGGCTGGGCCGCCCCGGGGATCCCTCGGGGCGTCTGACGGAGCTTTTGCTGAGGGCCTAGAGTCGCAGACCGGCCGGAACCGTGCGGCCGATATCCAAGCCTGCCGCGCCGTGGAAGCGGGCAAACGACTCGAGGGCTGCGCGGAGGGCGCGGCGCAGCTGGCCTGTCGGCCGCACCTGCGGTTCCAGGTGCAGGAGCCTGATGACCAGCCGCCGCTCCTCCCTGTCCAGGTGCGGGTCGAGGCGACCGATCAGCCGATCGCCGAAGAGGATCGGCATCGCATAGTGTCCGTAGCGCCGCTTCCGCGGGGGCAGGTAGACTTCCCACGTGTACTCGAATCGGAAGAGGTCCTTGAGCCGGCTGCGGCGCCACAGGAGATTGTCCAGCGGCGCAAGGAAGCGCACACGGGCGTCGTCCCCGGGTGCCGTCTGCGATCCCGCGGCCCGCTCGTGCCGCTGAAGGTCGTCCACGTCCTGGGCCCTCACGAAATACTGCCGTCCAACGCCGTCGATCAGGAGCGGCACGACGGCGCCCGCACGAACGTAGCGCTGCAGGATACCACGGCGGGCGGCCGCCGTCGTCCTCCGCCATCCGAACCGAGGGTCACCCGCGTCGAAGAGACGATACGCCCTGAGGTATTTCTCGAGCATCAACGTGTCCGCATTGTCCGCGCTGATCGCGCGGGCCTGCCGCATCAGGG
>DATHLI010000249.1:0-6746 GCA_035488355.1 bacterium
CAGAACTTCGCGTCGCCGTTGTCCTGCCAGGTGTCGGCGCTGAGCCCCGGCGCGCTCACATACGCGCAGTGGATCACCGCGTCGGCCCCGCGAAAATGGCGCCGGTACGCGTCGCGGTTGGGCTGGGTCAGGTCGGCGACCACGATTCCCGGGATCGCCTTGCCGTCCCGGGTCGTGCCTCTGGCGTCGATCGGGACCAGCTCCCACCGCTCGCTCAGTTCCCGGAACATGCGCTGGGCGATGTATCCGGCTGCCCCGGTCAGGACCACTCGGCGTTTGCTCATCGGACCCTCTCCACTCGAAATGTTCCGGCTATTCGAACTGTTCCGGCAGTAGTCCTGTTCTCGTCTCGGGAATACTAGTAAGGATGAACCCTGCCGAGCGCGTGCGCGTTGGAAGGACCCGCCTGAGCGTCACCAGGCTCGGATTGGGGACCGCGCCGCTCGGCGGCCTCTTCTCGCCGGTGGCCGAAGAGGAGGCCCGCGCCGCGGTGGAGCAGGCCTACGCGGCGGGTCTGCGGTTCTTCGATACCGCGCCGCTGTACGGCCACGGTCTGGCCGAGCAGCGGCTTGGCCGCGTCCTCGCGTCCAAGCCGCGCGGCGAGTTCGTGCTGGCCTCCAAGGTTGGGCGCCTGCTCCGGGCGGACGCGCCTCCGGATCCCAGCCAGTCCTACCGGGGGGAGCCATTCTACAAGGGGACCCCCCTCCTCAACCCGGTGTTCGATTTCAGTTACGACGGCGTGATGCGGTCGGTTGACGAAAGCCTCGAGCGCCTCGGACTCGACTCCATCGACCTGCTGCACATCCACGATCCCGATCACCACTTCGACGACGCCCTGCGCGGCGCATACCGGGCCCTCGACCGGCTGCGGGAGGAGGAGACCATCGGCGCGGTGGGCGTCGGCATGAACCAGACCGCGATGCTGGTCCGCTTTGCCCGCGAAGCCGACGTGGACTGTTTCCTGGTGGCGGGGCGCTACACCCTGCTCGATCAGACCGCGCTCGCGGAACTGTTGCCCGCGTGCCTGGAGCGGCGCATCGCGGTCGTCGCCGGGGGGGTGTACAACAGCGGCATTCTGGCCGATCCCCGTCCGGGCGCGACCTTCGATTACATCCCCGCGCGCCCCGACCTCATCACGCGGGCGCGGCGGCTCAAGAAGGTCTGCGCCCGCCACGACGTTCCGCTGAAGGCCGCGGCGATCCAGTTCCCGCTGGGTCATCCGGCGGTGGCGGCCGTGCTCATTGGGTGCCGGTCGGCGGCCGAGGTGGACGAGAACGTGCGGATGTTCCGTTGCGAGATCCCGGCCGGCCTCTGGGACGATCTCCGGCGGGAGCGCCTGATCCCCGAGGGAGTCCCGGCTCCGGACGCGGCGGGCCGGCGTGCCTGAGCCGGTCGTCGTCGACGCGCACCACCACTTCTGGGATCCGGCGGCCGCGGAGTACCCGTGGATGACCGACGATCTCGCGGCGATCCGGCGGCGGTTCGGACCCGAGGACCTCCGTCCGCTGCTGGCCGAGTGCGGGATCGACCGGACCGTGCTCGTGCAGACCCGCTCCAGCCTGGAAGAGACGCGGGAGTTCCTGGAGACCGCCTCGCGCACCGAGTTCGTGGCCGGCGTCGTGGGCTGGGTGGACCTGACCGATGGCCGCGTCGCGGCCACCTTGCGGGATCTGCGGACCGCCCCGGGCGGGGGGCGGCTCGTCGGCGTCAGGCACCAGGTGCACGACGAAGCCGATCCCGGCTGGCTCCTCCGCGCCGATGTCCGGCGCGGGCTGGAGGCCGTCGGGGACGCCGGACTGGCCTACGACCTCCTGGTGAGGACCAGGGAGCTCCCCGCGGCGCTCCGGGCCGTGCGCGATTTCCCCGAGATGCGCCTGGTGATCGACCACATCGCGAAGCCCCCCATCCGGGCCGGCGAATCCCACGCCTGGGCGGAAGCGATGGCGCCGTTCAGCGAGCGTGGCAATGTCTTCTGCAAGCTGTCCGGCATGGTGACCGAAGCGGACTGGGGGACATGGCGCCCCGACGACCTGCTGCCCTACGTGCGGCGGGTGGTCGGGTGGTTCGGAGAGGACCGGCTCATGTTCGGCTCGGACTGGCCGGTGTGCCTGGTCGCCGGATCCTATGCCCGGGTGGTCGATGCGCTCCGGTACGCGCTCAGCGACGTCTCCCCCGCATCGCGCGCCAAGATCATGGGGGCAAACGCGGTTCGCTTCTACGGTCTGCGGGACGCGGGTCCCCGGTGACCCGAATCGGGCCGCATCAGGAGATACGATGGGTGCCGGAGCCCGGTCGGGGGATAGATCTCCTCGTGCGTGAAGCGGAATCCGAGGCGCTCGAGCACCTTCCGCGATGCCGCGTTCTCGGGGTGATGGCCGGCAAAGAGGCCCTTCGCGCCGAGCCGATCGAACGCGAAGGCGATGACCGCCTGTCCGGCCTCCACCGCCAGGCCGCGCCCCCAGTAGGCCGGCCGGAGATGGAAGCCCAGCTCATACATCTGGTCGTGCACCCGATAGGGCCGCAGCCCGGCGCAGCCCACGTGCGCGTCGTTGTCCAGTAGGAACAGCGGCCAGTATTGCACGTGGTGGGCCTCCATCGATGCGACCTCTCCACGGAGCTTCTCCGTGACGTCCTCGGGTGAGAACGGGCCGCCGATGTAGCGGGTCACTTCGGGGTCGCCCCACAGGGCCAGCGCCAGGGGGAGATCATCGATCGACCAGCGCCGGAATCCGAGCCGCGCCGTCTTCAAGAAATAGTCCTTGGAGCGTGCCGTGCCGGTCACGAGCGGGTGGTTCTAGACGGCCCGATGCCCCCCTCCACAGGGTCCGCACCCGACACTGGAGAACAGGGTTCCACGATGACAGCGCGCGAGACGGGATCCGCGCCTTGGCAGCGCGCCGAACCGCCCGCCCGCGCCGCGTGGCATGCGCGGGCGCTTGCGTCGTACGAGACGGCTATTTATGCCGCCCTGCTCCTCGTGTGCGCCGGCGTCTCGTTGGTGGCTCCCCGCTTCCTCCAGCTCGACAACTTGTTCGAAGTCGCCCGCAATTTCTCGTTTATCGCGGCCGTCGGCGTGGGCGAAGCCATCGTCATCCTGACGGGCGGCGGGGGGATCGATCTCTCCGTTGGCTCCCTGATGGGTCTCGGCGGGGTCGTGACGACCAAGCTGCTTGGGCTCGGGGTGGCGGTCCCTTCCGCGATTGCCGCGGGCGTCGCGGCCGGCTGGGTGTGCGGGGCCACCAACGGGCTCCTCGTGACGAAGGCGCGGCTGACGCCGCTCATCCCCACGCTGGGGATGCTTTCGGTCGCGCACGGACTGTCCCTCGTGATCACGCAGGGGTATCCGCTGACGGACCTCGGCGCCCACGCGCAGGCGTTCGTTTCCCTGGGCGCCGGGTATGTCGGGCCGGTGCCGAACCCGGTCGTGTTCATGGTGCTCACGGTGCTCGGGGGCTGGCTCCTGCTTACGCGGACCCCGTTCGGCTACGACGTCTACGCGGTGGGCGGGAACGCCGAGGCCAGCCGTCTCAGCGGGATCAACGTCGATCGAACGCGCCTGGCGGCCTACATGATCAGCGGCGCGTTCGCCGCGCTCGCCGGCATCCTCCTCGCGGCCCGCCTGTCCGTCGGGGACGCGACCACCGGACAGGGCCAGGAGCTCAGCGTCATCGCCGCCGCCGTGATCGGCGGGGTGAGCCTGCTGGGCGGCCAGGGGTCCGTCCTCGGGCTGTTCGCCGGCGCCGCGCTCATCGGGGTCCTGCTGAATGCGATGGTGCTGATGGGCGTCCCGGCGTTCTGGCAGGAGGTCGTGATCGGCGGCACGATCATCGTGGCGGTGCTGCTGGATCGCCTCAGGATTCGCTTCTCCGGCGGCTGAGGAGGGCGCTGGGGCGAACAGGATGCGTGTCCGGCCGCGTACAAGGAGTTGCAGAGAGCCATAAAAAGGGGGAGGGATCATGATGATGATGCGCGTCTGGCGCGTGTTGGGAGTGGGCCTTGCGACCCTGGGGTTGGTCGCTTCCCTCGGGGGAGCGCTCCCGGTCCGCGCCGCGAAGGTCCTGACGTTTGCGGTGGTGCCGAAAGCGATCAATAACCCCTTCTTCAACGACGTCCGCCGCGGGTGCGAGGCCGAGGCCAAGAAGATCGGCGTGCGATGCGAGTACACCGGCCCCACGGTCACGGAGATCCAGCCGCAGATCCAGGTTCTCGAGGCCCTGATCCAGCGCCACGTCGATGGCATGGCGATCTCGGCGGTGGACGGCAAGGCGGTCGTCCCCGTGATCGCGCGGGCGATGGCGGCCGGGATTCCGGTGGTCATGTTCGACGCGGACGCGGCGCCGGGATCCGGGCGCCTGGCGTTCATCGGGACCAACAATTATCGAGGAGGAGTTGCGCTCGGCAAGGCCTTCGCGAAGGGCCTGCCCGCCGGCGGCAGGTACGCGATCATCACGGGCGGACTGGGCGCCGAAAACCTCAACGACCGCATCCGCGGCGTGCACGACGGCCTGAAGGAGGCCGGGGTGGCGGAGAAGTTCACGGAGGTGTCCGGGTCGCCGTTCCCGTGCAACGACGATATCAACCGCGCGGTGCAGTTGATCGAGCAGGCCATCACGGCGCATCCGGACCTGTCCGGCGTGGTCGCCGTGGGCGGGTGGCCCCTCTTTGCGCCCGAGGCCTTCAAACAAGCGCTCAAGTCGAAGGTCGAGGCCATGAAGAGCGGGAAATTTGCGATGGTCTCGTTCGACACGCTGAAGCCCGAGCTGCAGCTCCTCAAGGCGGGCTACGTGAGCACGCTGGTCGGCCAGCGGCCGTACCAGATGGGCGTGGACAGCATGGACGCCCTCTACAACTACCTGACGAAGAAGGTCAAGCCCAAGGATCCAACGGATACCGGTCTCGACATCGTGGACAGGAGCAACGTGGACCGGTTCCTCGCGAAAGCCGGCGGTTAGCGGGCGACGCCTCGCCTCGATGAGCGCCCTTGTCGAGATGCGGGGGATCCACAAGCATTTTGGGGCCGTTCACGCGCTCCGGGGCGTGGATCTCGCCCTGGAGGCCGGGGAGGTGCTCGGGCTCGTCGGGGACAACGCCGCCGGGAAGTCGACCCTGATGAAGATCCTGTCGGGCGCCCTGCAGCCCGACGCCGGCCAGATCCTGCTGGGAGGGGCAGCGGTCCGGTTCGCCTCGCCCGCGGACGCGCGCCGCCGTGGGATCGAGATGGTGTATCAGGATTTCGCCCTGTGTCCCAACCTGGATATCGCCCGGAATATCTTCCTTGGCCGCTGGCCGGTCCGCAGCGGCATCGTCGTGGACCGGGCGGCGATGCAGCGGGATGCGCGGGCGATGCTCGACCGGCTGCGCATCGATGTTCCCTCGGTCACCGTCCCGGTCAGCACCCTCTCGGGCGGCCGCCGGCAGAGCGTCGCGATCGCGCGGGCCCTGTCATTCCGGCCTCAGGTGCTGATCCTGGACGAGCCCACCGCCAACCTGTCTCCTGCCGCAACGGGTGAGGTGCTCCGCCTTGTGGCGGAGCTCAAGCGGCACGGGGTTGGGGTAATCTTGATCAGCCACCGCATTCAGGAAGTGTTCGAGATCGGTGACCGCATCACCGTGCTCAAGCAGGGCCGGCCGGTGATCACGCGCCGCGTGGGGAACGTCACGGAGGATGAGATCGTCGAGGTGATCGTCACCGGCGGCCGGGCGTCCGCCGGAGGCGCGGGACCGTCGGCGGCCCCTTAGCCCGTCCCGGCAGCGAGCCTTTCACGGTCACGCCAGCAACGCGCCGAGCTTCTGAAGCACCTCCATGACCGCAGGTCTGGGGAGGGCGCAGATCCGTTCGGAGCGCCGCACGCGCCAGTCGAGACCCTTGACTTGGTCGGAGAGAACGACACCGCTCACCGGAAGTCCGGGCGGAATTGTGACTTCGAAGGGATAGCCTTTAATCCGGCTTGTGACCGGACACATCAACGCGAGACCCACTTTCGCATTATAGGCTGCGGGCGATAGCACGACCGCCGGCCGCCGCCCTGCCTGCTCGTGGCCTGTTTGGTCAGCGAGCGTGATCCAAACAATATCCCCACGGTCGGGCGCTCGGGGGCGACGGACTACCATGCCTCTCTACCTACGGGACTCCCCGTATCGACTTCTCCATGCAGATTGCGCTTGGTGACGCGGGAGAGGAGATCCTGAAGGCTGGGAGCCGGTTTCGCCGCAGGGGCGACGACGAGACTCCCGTTTGTCACGGTGAGGTCTACCTCAGTCTCCTCCCCGAGCCTGACTTCGATCGCAAACGGCTTTGGAATGCGTATGGCCAGGCTATGTCCCCACCGCTGGATCTTCGTGCGCATGGACCCCTCCTCTCCGTCTATGGATCTACAAAGAAGATACCTTTGCAAAGGCCGGATGTCAAGATCCCGTGGCGGCCGCGGATCACTCTCGACTTCACCGACCGTTGCTCTATTCTTAGCTCCGATCGGGTTTGCCGGCCGCGACATAGGCTATCCGGGGGCTTTCGCGATCAGCTGGTAGGAGATCCCCCCGGTGGTGTCCTCATCGGTCCAGATGTTCAGGTTGTTGCCGATGCGCCGCGGTTCAGGGGTGGTGGTGCGGACGCCGAGCGCAGCCAGCCGCGTCAGCACGGCGCGGAGGTCGTCCACCTCGACGGCGATGTGCTCGATGCGGGCCCGCCTCCCCTCGCCCAGGCGCCGGCGCCGCGCCTCGGGATCCCCGATCTCGATCACCTCGAT
>DATHLI010000250.1:0-2144 GCA_035488355.1 bacterium
GACGCCCCACGGCAGGCCGCCGCGCGGGCCGCCGGGTGCGATCTTGTGGCCACAAACGGTGCCGTCGCCGCCAACCTGCCGCGCCTCCTCGAGGAACTCCTGGCCGCCACGCGCGCTACGCCGTAGGCACCCGGGCATACCAGTCCGTGTACTGGTGCGCACAGGCCGCGCGCAGCGCGTCTTCTGATTCCACCGCCGCCCCAAACCGGGTAATCGCGTAGGCGTCGAGCGGGAGCGACGGCTGGCCGGTGAGCATCAGTTCCGCGAGCGTCGCGCCCACCGCGGGAGAAATCGAGAGCCCGCCGACGCAGCAGCCGCAGGCGACGAAGAATCCCTCGATCCCGGGAACCGGCCCAACGATGGGGCGGCCGTCGGCCGTCATCGTCGGCAGCCCCCCGCGGTGCTCGCGCACGCCGATGCTTTTGTCGACGAGCACCTGGTCGCTGACCAACTGCGCCAGGCGCTCCAGGACGCTCATGTCGAGCGGCAGATCCCCAATCTGGAAGTCGGGTGATGCCGTGCTCATGTCGTAGAACTGAGGATCGCGCTCGTAGCCGCCCATCAAGAGCCCCCCTTGATGGGGCCGCATGTAGACGCAGGCGTCGTAGATCCGGCAGATCGCGTGGCTGGCATCGACCCCCGGGATCCGCTGCGTGATGTAGAGCTGGTGCCGCACCGGGACGATGGGGACGGCGATCCCGGCCTGTTCCGCCACCAGCCTGGCCCAGGCGCCGGCCGCGTCGACGACGATGGGGGTGCGGATCTCCCCCAGGCTCGTCGTCACGCCGGCCACGCGCCCGTCCTCGATGCCGATCCCGGTGACGCGCGTGTTGGGAAGGAGGACCGCGCCCTGCTCCTCGGCGGCCCGCGCATATCCCAGGGGCAGCTGGCCCGGCTCTTCAAGGTAGAGATCCGTGGGCGTGTACGCGATGAGACGGATGTCCCGCGGGCGGATGAGCGGGGCGAGCAGTGACATCTCGTCGAAGGACAGTTCGGACGTCTCGAGACCCAAGGCCTGCCCGGCGGCGATCTCCGCCCGGAGCACCGCCTCATCCTTTTCGCCCCGCGCGATGTTGACGCTGCCCGGCTGGACGAAGGTGAGCGGCTGGCCCGTCTCCTCGGTGAAGCGCAGGATCTTCTGGACGCTCAAGATGGCCATGTGGGACACGTCCGGATCGGGCCGCACCTGCTTGGTCAACCCGGCCGCCCGCGGCGAGGTTTGCGACGCGATCTCGTGGGCGTCCACGACGACGACGCCCTCCTGCCCCAGCGCGGTGAGGTGGTAGGCGGTGCTCGCGCCGAATGCGCCCGACCCAATGACCACAACCCCGGCTTCGTCGATCACGCTTACATTTGCTCCAATCGGCTCATCCCTTGGGCAGTTCGGGGTCCATCGACACACTTTCCACGCGCGCCGGCGGGTCTCCCCCATAACACCGGTGCCGGCTCAGCGCGTTTGCGGGATTGCAAGCAGGCATGAGCTAATGCCCGGATTTTTCAGGTTTTCCAGATCCACGAGGCGCGCTTCCAGGACAGATCCCGCCGCGGGCATTGATACAAACATATGTTCGGTATTATACTGGAACCACTCCAGAAGGGTGGTGTCCAATGGCCGTGTCCCGCCTCCCCATCCCCCTCCCCCAGCCGCTCGGCGGCCTTGTGCTGTTTACAGGGGACGAGAGCGTCCTGCCGCTGAGCCAGCTCCTGTGCCTCCAATATCTCGGGCGCGGCGAGCCGGTGGTGCTGGTGGATGGGGCGAACGCCTTCAACCCCTACCTGCTCTCTGACGCCGCTCGAGCGGAGGGACTCGACCTCCGCCGGGTGCTGGACGCGGTGCACCTCTCGCGGGCGTACACGTGCCACCAGCTCGAGGCGCTGTTCGCCGAGCATCTCCCCCAGGCGATCGCCGCGTTCCGCCCGGGAGCGATCCTCTGCCTCGGCCTGCTCGATCTCCTGTACGACGAGGACGTCCCGGTCACAGAAGCCTCCCGCATTTTCCGGCGCCTCGCCTCCGCGATCGCCGAGATGGCCCCCCGCCTCCCCATCCTGGCCGCCTGCCCCGACCCGGCGATGCCCGAGCGCGATCGGCCGGACGCCCGCGGGACGTTCGGCGACCGGCTGCGCGGTCTCGCCAGCTGGCACTT
>DATHLI010000251.1:0-43344 GCA_035488355.1 bacterium
GTCCGATGAGCCGGATGTCATCGCGCCGGCGGGCGAGCCAACGTCGCGCTGACGTGGCCTGATCGATCACGTGAAGGCGACGAAGAAACCGACGCCGCAGCAGATCGCCGAAGCCGCCCGCGACGCCATGTGGGCGCAGGACAAGGCCAGCCGCGCGCTCGGCATGAAGATTACCGGGGTCGGCCCGGGCCGTGCGGCCATCCGCATGGCGGTGCGCCCGGAGATGTGCAACGGCCACCTCATCTGTCACGGCGGCATGATCTTTGCGCTCGCCGACTCGGCCTTCGCATTCGCCTGCAACTCGCACAACAAAGTGACGGTGGCGAACAACTGCACGATCAGCTTTATTGCGCCCGCGCGCGAGGGCGACACCCTCATCGCGGAGGCCGTTGAACGCCACCGGGGCGGGCGATCGGGCGTATACGACGTAACGATCACCAACCAGGACGCTGAGCTCATCGCCCTGTTCCGCGGCCACTCCACCCAGGTCAAAGGCGAGCTGGTGCCGGGGCTCACGCCGGAGCCCCCCAAACACGATCGGCGCGAATAGCGGCGGGAAAGGGAAGACCATGAGCCTGCGTGAGTACCAGCGGAAGCGGCGCTTCGGCGTGACGCCGGAACCGCCCGGGCAGCCCGGCCCGCCCGCCCGGCGAACCGGACGGCTGCGGTACGTCATCCACCAACACCAGGCCAGGCAGCTCCATTACGACCTCCGCCTCGAGTGGAACGGCGTCCTCCTCTCGTGGGCGGTGCCCAAGGGGCCGTCGCCCGATCCGGCGGTCAAGCGCCTGGCGGTGCGCGTGGAAGACCATCCGGTAGACTACGCGGCCTTCGAAGGGATGATCCCGGAGGGCGAGTACGGCGCGGGGGCGGTGCTGGTCTGGGATCGTGGGACCTGGGCTCCTGACGACGAGGACGTGGATGCCGCGCTCCGGCGGGGTGAGCTGAAGTTCACCCTGCACGGGACAAAACTCAAAGGGTCCTGGGTGCTCGTCCGGACGCGCAGCGGCTATGGGGGCTCTTCCGGGCGGTCGGCCTGGCTGCTGATCAAGCACCGCGACGCCTACGCTTCCGATCGCCAGCTTACGGCCTCGATGCCGCGCTCCGTCATTTCGAAGCGGACGCTCGCCGAGATCACAAAAGCCAACAAAGCCGCCGTTGAGCGGGCCCGCGCCCATTGAGCGACCGGATCCCGTTCCGCGTGCAGCCGATGCTCGCCACCCTGGTGAAGGACCCCTTCCACCGGCCGGGATGGGTCTACGAGGAGAAATACGACGGCGACCGCATCCTGGCGTACAAGGAAGGGGAGCGGATCCGGCTCCTCTCGAGAAATGCGAAGGACCACACCGCACAGTTCGGGCGGATCGGCGCCGCCATCACGGCGTTGCCATCCCGCACACTGCTGCTGGACGGCGAGGTGGTGGTCTTCGATCGCCACGGGGTCTCCCGCTTCCAGCTGTTGCAGCAGGGCCGGGGCGAGCCCACCTATGCGGTCTTCGATTGCCTCTACCGGGACGGCGGCGACCTGCGCCGGGAGCCCTTGACCGTCCGCCGGAGGATCCTCGAGAACGCCGTCGGCAGGAGCGAGCGCCTCCTCGTGGCGCGGCGCCTGGACGAGAACGGGCTCGCCGCCTACGGGGCGGCGAAGGAGAAGGGCTACGAGGGGGTCGTGGCCAAGGACCTGTCCTCGCCCTACATCGAGAAGCGCTCCACGGCGTGGCTGAAGGTCAAAGTCCGCCAGAAAGACGAATTCGTGATCGTCGGCTACACACCGCCGAGCAGGAACCGCAGGTCCTTCGGGGCGCTCCTGCTCGGCGCCTACGATCATGGCGCCCTCAGGTACGTGGGCAAGGTCGGGACGGGCTTCAGCGAGAGCACGCTGGCCTCGCTCTTTCGCGCCTTCCAGCCGCTGGTGCGGAAGACCCCGCCGCTCGCCGACCCCCCACGCGAGCGCGGCGTCACCTACCTGACCCCGCGCCTTGTCGCCCAGATCGCCTATGAGGAGTGGACGGCGGACCGAAAACTGCGGCAACCGGCGTTCCTCGGGCTGCGCGATGACAAGCGGCCGGGGGATGTCGTGATGCCGGTCGCGGAACCGGCATGACGAAGCCGGAGGCCGTCAAGGTAGACGTCCGCGGGCTCCCGCTTGGCATCACGCATCCGGACAAGGTGTTCTGGCCCGACGAAGGCTATACGAAGCTCGACCTCGCGAACTACTACGACCAGGTGTTTCCGCACCTCGTGCCCTACGTCAAGGACCGCCTCCTGACCCTCGAGCGATGCCCCGACGGGATGCGGGGGGAATGCTTCTATCAACGGGAAGCGCCTCGGGGGATGCCGGCGGGGATCCCGACGAAACGCATCCGAGATAAGACGGGACTGACCAACTACGTCGTGGGCGGCCTCCGCACGACGCAGCTGGAACTCGTCAACCTGGGGTGCATCGCCGTCCACGTTTGGGGGAGCCGCGCCCAGGCGGCGAAGCGGCCGGACTGGGTCTGCTTCGATGTCGATCCGGGGTCGGGAAAGTTCGCCGATGCGGCCCGCGCCGGCCATCGGATCAACGACGCGCTGGCCGCGCTAGGGCTGGTCTCCTTTCCGAAGACGTCGGGGAGCCGGGGGCTCCACGTGCTCGTTCCCATCCGTGTGGGCCCGGACGCTCAGGAGGTCCTGATGTTCGCGGAAGCGTTTGGGCGGCGGCTCGCGGCCGCCTATCCCAAGGACCTGACGGTTGAGGCGCACATCGCTGAGCGGCGGGGCCGTGTGTACCTCGATCCGTTCCGCAACGGGTTCGCGCAGACGGTGGTCGCGCCGTTTTCGGTGCGGCGCCGCCCCAAGGCGCCCATCTCGACCCCACTCCACTGGTCCGAGGTGAGCCCTGCGCTCGTGCCGTCGAACTTCAACCTGGGGACCTTTGCGAAGCGCCTGGCGGAACCCGACCCCTGGAAGGAGTTCTTCCGGAAGCGCCAGTCGCTCGGACCCGCGATGAAGGCTGTGCAGGAGGACAATGATTAGGCGCTCACTGCGCCCAGGACTTGTCTCGGAACGCGCGTCGGTGAGAAGGCACCGGCGGGGTAGGAGGCGCAGCGGGCGCAGGCGAATCGCTAGGTCGAGGTGGAGTGTCTCACGCGATTCGAGGGGGGTTAGCTGATGATGAAGGGCGTTGGGCGCGCGGTGGCGGCTGTGGCCGTGTTCGTGACGGGATTCGTGGGATTTGGCGCGAACGTGGGGCCGGCGACGGGAGCGATGTCTCCGTCGCAGATGCGCTTTGTCAACATCGTGAAGCTGACGGGCATCAACTGGTTCAACCGCATGGACACCGGGCTCCAGGCATTCGCGAAGAAGACGGGGGTGCGGGCGGAGCAAACCGGGCCGGCGCAGGCAACAGCCGAGGGACAGGTGTCGATCATCCAGAACCTGATCCCGCAGAAGCCGACATTGATCGGTGTGGTGCCGAACAACCAGCAGGCGCTCGAAGGCGTTCTGCAGCGCGCGCAGACGGCGCACATCGTCGTCGTCGCCCAGGAGGCGTCGGCGCTTCAACACACGGACATCGATATCGAGGCATTCAGCAATGGCGACTACGGCGCCAGCATGATGGACGCGCTGGCGCAGTGCATGGGGGGGAAGGGCCAGTACGCAGCGTCCGTGGGCCATCTGACCGCTCAGAGCCACATGGAGTGGGTCCAGGCGGCCCTGGCCCAGGCGCAGAAAAAATATCCCGGGATCCACCGCGTGAGTGATCCGGTGGAATCGAACGAGGACGCGAACGTGGCCTATCAAAAGACCAAGGCGCTGCTGGCCAAGTACCCTGGACTCCGCGGGTTCGAGGGGAGCGCGGCCACGGATATTGTGGGCGCCGCGCGGGCGGTCACCGAGGTTGGGCTCGCCGGGAAGGTCTGCATCGTCGGGACGAGCCTGCCGTCGTTGACCCGGCAGTTCGTCGAGAACGGGACGATCTACAAGATCTTCCTGTGGGACCCGGCGCTTGCCGGCGAGGCTGCCATGTACGCCGGGCTGATGCTCGCGGAAGGGAAGCATGTCGGCGCCGGAGCGAACCTGGGCGTCCCCGGATACACGAACATTCAGCCATGCGGCGGGAATACGTCGCCGCACTGTTTCCGCGGCACGGCTCAGCTCGGGCTCGGGAAGGAGACCATCGGCCAGTACAACTTCTGACCTCCCCGGAACGCCGGTCCACGCTTGGCAGGGGCCGCGGGCCGTCCTCGCCGAGGGATGACGGCCCCGCGCGGCCTCGGCGGGCGGGTGGGCTTCCCAGGAGGCGGGTGCTAGCGTCCCGGCGTTCGGAGCCGATGCGCTCTCCCCGCGACCCGGCAGGGCGCGTCCCGTGACGGTCGAGGTGCTGCGCCTGGGGGGGATCTCCAAGCGCTTCGGCGGCGTCCAGGCATTGCGCGATGTGGACTTCGCGGTGCAGCAGAGTTCGGTGCACTGCCTGATCGGCGAGAACGGATCGGGGAAGTCCACGCTGATCAAGATCGCGACCGGCGTGTTCGCGCCGGACGCCGGCACGATCGACATCGCCGGCCGCACCCACGAGATGCTCACGCCGCTGCAGGCGATCCGGTACGGCGTCGAGGTGATCCACCAGGATCTCTCCCTGTTCCCGAACCTGACCGCGGCCGAGAATATCGCGATCGCCCCGTATCTCGCGCAGGGCCGGCGGCTGTTCCGGCACCGGCACGCTCGGGAGATCGCGGACGGGGTCATCCGCCAGATCGGCATCGCGCTCGACCTCGATGCCGCCGTCGAAGACCTCTCGGTGGCGGACAGGCAACTCACCGCGATCTGCCGTGCCCTTGCCCAGGACGCGCGGATCATGTTCATGGACGAGCCCACGGCCGCCCTGACGTGGCGGGAGGTGGAGGCGCTGTTTGCGGCGGTGCGGCGGCTGACGGCGCGCGGCGTCGCGGTTGTCTTCATCAGCCACAAGCTCGACGAAGTCCTCACGATCGCCGATGACATCACCGTGCTCCGGAACGGGATGCTGGTGGCGAACGGACCTGCGCGCGACTTCGACCGGGCCGCGCTGATCCGGGCGATGACCGGCCGCGAGATCGTGGACCGCCGCGGCGAGTGGACGGTGCCGCCGGACGCGCCGGCCGTGCTCGAGGTCCGGGCGCTGACCGCGCCCCGAGCGTTCGCCGAGGTGTCGTTCACCGTCCGGAAGGGGGAGATCGTGGGGCTGGCCGGCCTGCTGGGATCCGGCACCATGGACGTCGTCGAGGCGTTGTTTGGGATCGTGCGGACGGCCGGGGGCCAGATCATCGTCGGGGGCAGGGCGCGGAGGATCCGGCTGCCGACGGATGCGATCGCCGCCGGCATCGGCTACGTGCCGAACGATCGCCTCACCCAGGGGCTGTTCCTCCGGCACCCCATCAGTTGGAACATTATCGCAGCGCGCGTCGATGCGGTGACCACCCGGTGGGGCTTCATCCGCTGGGGGGCGGTCGCCGCCAACGCGCAGCGCATGATGAACGAGCTGCACATCGTGTCCGCCTCCCCGGCGACCGTGGTGGGGCATCTCTCGGGCGGAAACCAGCAGCGCGTCGTGCTCGCCAAGTGGCTGTGGACGCAGCCGGCGCTCCTGCTGCTGAACGGGCCGACGGTGGGGGTGGACGTTGGATCGAAGGAGGAGATCTACCGTCTCCTCCGGAGCCTCAGCGAGCGCGGCACCGCGGCCGTCGTCGCGTCGGACGACGTCCCCGAGCTGGTGGCCATCTGCCATCGCGTCCTGGTGATGCGCCGCGGGCGCATCGTCACGGAGTTCTCGGGGGCGCGGGTGACGGAAGATGCCATCTTGCGTGAGCTGCACGCATGAGCGGGCCCGCGCGCGTCCTGCGCGCCGCGTCGCGCCTCCGGGGCCGCAACAACGAAGGGTTCGTGGCCGCGACGATGGCCCTGGTGGTGGTGCTGGTGGGCGGCATCGACAGCCGGTTCTGGAGCCTCGCCACCGTCTTCAACGTCCTGCACGACTCGTTCGAGCCGCTCGTGTTTTCCCTCGGCTTCCTCATGGTGCTGCTGACCGGCGGGATCGACGTCTCGTTCGACGCGATCGGCATCTTCGCAGGCTACACCCTCTCCCTGTCGGCCGGGCGTCCCTGGCTCGCCAGCCACGTGCTCCCGGCGTTTGTCGCGGCGGCGGCCATCGGGCTCGGGCTGGGCGTCGTCAACGCGGCGGCGACCGCCATTCTGCGCCTTCCCGTGCTGATCGTTACGCTGGGGACGCGGGGGATCATTGCGGGAGTCCTCCTCTCCGCCGTCGGATCGACGTACGTGTCCGTCCTTCCGGGCGCGCTCGGCGCATTCCCGGGCCGGGACCTCATCCGGGTTCAGGCGGGCGGCGGCCAGTCGGTCGGCCTGCACGTGCTGGTCATCCCGCTCGTCCTGCTGTGTCTGGGGCTGGCGTTCTTCCTCCGGCAGACGGTCCTGGGGCGCGGCATTTACGCCGTGGGCGGCGACCTCGAGGCGGCGCGCCGGGTGGGGTTCCCGGTGCGCTGGATCCAGGGGTTCGTGCTCTGCCTTGCGGGCACGTTTGCGGGGCTTGCCGGGATGATCCACGTGTCGCTGATCGGCTACGGGAATCCCTTTGACCTGGTGGGGTTGGAGCTGAACGTGATCGCCGCGGTCGTGCTGGGTGGCGCGTCGATCTTCGGCGGGAGAGGATCCGTCGTCGGAACGATCCTGGGCGTGCTCTTCGTCTCGCTCATCAACTACTCGTTGATCCTGCTGGGCATCCCGAGCACGTGGCAGCAGGTCGCCATCGGCATCCTCCTGGTGTTGGGGATCCTGGCGCAGACCGTCAGCCGGCGCCGCGCCAGGAGCTTCCTGGCCACCGGCGGGGCGAGCGCATGATGGCCGGATTCGGGCGCCTGAGCGGGTGGATGCGGGGCGAGCGCAGCCCACGGCAGCTCTTCATCGCGGCCGCGGCGGTGTTCCTCGTCTTCTCCGCCGCCTCGTCGCGCACGTTCCCGTCGGTCGCAAATTTACAATCGATGGGATTCCAGTTCCCCGAGATGGGACTCCTCGGCCTCGGCGTGATGCTCTCCATGGTGACGGGCGGCATCGATCTGTCGATGGTGGCGATCGCCGACCTGGCGGGTTTGACGGCCGCCGAGTTCTTCCACCCCATGGGCGGGGGGGCTCCGCCCGCCGGATCGTGGAGTCAGGTCGTCGTGGGGGGAACCGTCGCGCTGGCCGTCGGCGCCGGGTGCGGCGCCGTGAACGGCCTGTTGATCGGCGGGCTGCGCATCCCGCCCATTCTCGCGACGCTCGCGACCTCGGAGCTCTTCGGCGGCCTGGCGATCGCGTGGACGGGCGGACAGGCCATCGTCGGGCTGCCCCAGCGATTCCTCGAGATCGGAAATGCCAGCCCGGCCGGGGTGCCGGTCCCCGTCGTCTTGTTCGCGGCGGCCGCCGCGGCGACCGCCGTGCTGCTCAACTGGCGCAGGCTGGGGCTCCTGATGACTCTGGTCGGCGCCAACCCGGTGGCCGCTCAGTTCTCCGGGATCCGGGCGCTCAGCGTGCTGGTCGGCACTTACGTCGCGAGCGGGCTCCTGGCGGCCCTGGCCGGGGTGATCATCATCGCGCGCACCGCGAGCGCGACCCCCGACTACGGCCAATCGTACATCCTCCTGTCGGTCGTGATCGCGGTGCTCGCCGGCGTGGACCCCAACGGCGGGTTCGGAACCGTCACCGGCGTTGTGCTCGCGACCCTCTGTCTGGTGATGATCCAGGCCGGGTTCATCGGTCTGGGGTTCAGCCAGTTCCTGTACGAGATCGCGCAGGGCGGCATCCTTATTGCGGTGCTGTCGTTCCAGGCGGCGCGCCAAGGAAGACGACAAGAGCCGCAGCGCCGGCGGGGGCCCGCGCCGGCGCCGCCGCGGAGCGAGGCGGTGTGATGTTCCTGGGCGTGGACATCGGAACGTCGAGCAGCAAAGCCGTGCTCGTCTCGGGGTCGGGGAAGGTCGTCGCGAGCGCAACCCGGAGTCACGGGGTCTCCACGCCGAAACCTGAATGGTTCGAGCACGACGCGGATGCGACATGGTGGGGCGAAGCCTGCGCGCTGATCCGGGAGCTCGGGGGGACCGCGGGCGTTTCCGCGATCACGGCGGTCGGCGTGAGCGCCATCGGCCCGGCCCTCCTCGTCTCCGACGCCGCCGGCCGGCCCCTGCGGCCGGCAATCCTCTACGGGATCGACACGCGGGCAACGGCGGAGATCGACGAGCTGACGGCACGCTTCGGAGAAGCGACGCTGATGGACGTGGCAGGCAACCGCCTGACGAGCCAGGCGGTGGGTCCCAAACTGGCGTGGATTCGCCGGCACGAGCCGGAGACGTGGGGGAAGACCCGGCGGTGGTTTCTGGCGTCGGGCTATCTGGTGTTCCGGCTCACGGGCGAGTACGTCGCCGACCACTATTCCGCGAGCGCCAGCAGTCCGTTGTACGACCTTCGGGCCCGGACGTGGTGGGATGAAGCCTGGCATGAAATCGCCCCCGCAGTGCGGCCTCCACGCCTCGCCTGGCCCGGCGAGGTGGTCGGGCGCGTCACCCCGGGAGCGGCCGCGGACACGGGACTCCCGGAGGGGACGCCGGTGATCGCCGGCACGATTGATGCCCTGGCCGAAGCCTACAGCGCGGGATGCCGCCAGGTAGGCGACACGATGGTGATGTACGGCTCGACGCTGTTTTTGATCCAGACCGTTGCCGCCCCGGCTCCTCATCCGGGACTGTGGGCGGCCACCGGGCGCACGCCGGCGACCTATTCGGTGGCCGCCGGAATGGCGACCTCGGGGTTGATTACGACCTGGTTTGCCGACCTGGTGCAATCCGGTGTGCCCGCGCTGGTCGAGGCGGCCGGGCGCATCCCGCCCGGCAGCGAAGGTCTCGTGCTCCTTCCGTATTTCGCCGGGGAGCGCACGCCGCTCTTCGATCCCCAGGCGCGCGGCTGCTGGATGGGGCTGACCCTGCGTCACACCCGGGCGCACCTCTACCGATCGATCCTGGAGGGGGTGGCCTACGGGGCCCGCCACAACCTCGAGACGATGACCGAGGCCGGGGGGCGCCCCCGGCGCCTGTTCGCCGTCGGCGGCGGCACTCGAGGCTCGCTGTGGACCCAGATCATCAGCGACGTCACGCGGCTCCGTCAGTTTGTCCCGACCATTACGGTCGGCGCGTCCTACGGGGACGCACAGATGGCTGCGGATGCGGCCGGGGTCGAGACCGGATCATGGAATCCGGTTGCGCACGTCATCGAGCCCGACGGCTCGAACGGCGCCCTCTACGACCGCCTGTACGGCATCTACCGCCGGGCGTATCCCGCCTTGCGCGATGACCTGCACACGCTCGGAGCGTCGTAGCCGCTGAGGGCACCGGGCGAAGAGGTGGAGGGAGCGTGCTGAGATGAGCTGGGTGAAGGACCTCTTTGGGGTGAACAAGCCAATCATCGCCATGTGCCACCTTCAGGCCCTCCCGGGCGACCCGGGCTACCTGCCCGACAAAGGGCCGGACTGGGTGGTCACCAGGGCACGGCAGGATCTGCACGCGCTGCAGGACGGCGAAGTCGACGCGATCATGTTCTCCAACGAAGCCAGCCTGCCGTATCTGACCAAGGTCGAGCCGATCACGTATGTCACCATGGCGCGGATCATTGGCGAACTGCGTACCGAGGTCAAAGTGCCTTTCGGCGTCAACGTCCTGTGGGACCCCGTGGCCTCCGTCGACCTGGCCGTGGCCACCGGGGCGCTGTTTGTGCGCGAGATCTTCACCGGCGTCTACGCCAGCGACTTCGGTCTCTGGAACACAAACTGCGGCGAAGTGGTGCGCCACCAGCATCGCCTTCACGGAGAACGCATCAGGCGCCTGTACAACATCGTGCCTGAGGCGGCGACCTATCTGGGCACGCGCAGCGTCACAGACATCGCCCGGTCGACCGTCTTCAATACCCGTCCGGATGCGTTGTGTGTCTCGGGGCTGACGGCCGGGGTGGAGGCCTCGGCCGAGGTGCTGCGGCAGGTCAAGCAGGCGGTCGCGGAGATGCCCGTCTTCGCGAACACCGGGGTTCGCTTGGAAAACGTTGAAGCGCAGCTCGCCATCGCGGACGGCGCGGTGATCGGGACGACGTTCAAACGCGAGGGGTACATCTGGAACGAGGTCGACGTGGAGCGGGTCAGAGCCTTCATGCTGAAGGTGCGCGAGTTCCGCAAGAGGCGGCCGGCGAAGGCCTGAGGAGGGGACGGTCCGCTTGGAGAGACGCTGGAAGCAGCTGGGCGACCTGCTGGTGAATTATTCCGCCGGGATCCGGCCGGACGAGAAGGTCATGATCGCCATGGGAGAGGTGGAATCTTTCCCGCTCGTGCAGGCGGTGTACGAGGCCGCCGTGAGGGCGGGCGCATATCCCCAGGTGCAATTTCTCTCGGAGAAGCTGCGCCGCGCCCTGCTGAAGTTTGGCAGCGAGCGCCAGCTGGCCTGGGTGCCCGAGATCGAGGCGTATGGGATGGAGTGGGCGGACGTCTACATCGGGCTGCGCGGCGGCTATAACCTCGCCGAGCACTGGGACATCCCGTCCCCCCGGTTGTCGGTGAACCAGGCGGCCATGGGGCGGATCTCGGCGTTGCGTTGGGAGAAGACGCGTTGGTGTCTGGTCCGCGTGCCCAATGCGGCATTCGCGCAGCAGGCCAACGTCGACGAAGACACGGTCACGGAAATGTTCTTTGACGCCTGCCTGCTGGATTGGGAAAGCGAAACGCGGACGTGGCGCGACTGGGCCGGGCGGTTGAACCGGGCCGACCGCGTCCGCGTCGTCGGACGGGATACCGATCTCAGTTTCTCGGTGCGGGGGCGTGCGTGGGTCGTCGGTGACGGGCGTATCAACATGCCGGATGGAGAGATCGCCACGGCGCCGGTCGAGAGCACCGTCGACGGGCATATCTACTTCGAGTTCCCCGGCGTTCTGAGCGGACGCCTGGTGCACGACATCCGCCTGCGCTGGACCCAGGGGACACTGGTGGAAGCCACCGCCTCCCAGAACCAGGATTTCCTTCGCGCGATTCTCAACACCGACCCGGGCGCCAGCATGATCGGGGAGTTCGGCTTCGGCACCAATCCGCACGTGAATCTCTTCTGCAAGGACATTCTCATCGACGAGAAGATCGGCGGCACCGTCCATACGGCGTTGGGCCGGGGGTACCCGGAAAGCGGGGGAACAAACCGGTCGGCCATCCACTGGGACATCATCAAGGATTTGCGGGCGGAAGGCACCGTGTATGTGGATGGCCAGGCGGTGCTGGAAAAGGGCCGGTTCCTCTTCTAGCCTCCCCGAGGAGATCAGACCAGCGAACTCATCTCCGAGACCGAGAGAGAGACTCCGAAAGTCGTGAGGCTTCCGTAAACGCCGCGACCCAGACTTGCCGGACAAGCGCGCGCTGGATTTTCTCTTGGGTGTCGTCGGGGAACCAAATCTGCTTGTAGGGCAAGATGTCGTTGCGATCCAACCCAAATGAATCCCACAAGGCCGTGATGGTTTCCGCGACCGTCGCGCCGGGGTGGTCGCGCAGATAGGATTCGCAGCCGGCAACGGCATGCTGCAGCTTGGTGGGCACGGACCTGCTCCTCGTTGGCGTGTTGGATTTGTGAGACTGGAGTGAAATTCGAGGTGAGGTCCGCCTTCCTGCCGAACAGCAACGAATTTCTCTTGTTCGTTCGGTAGTTTACTCAGGGATGCGAGCGGGGGCTCCACAACGTGCCCCCGCTCCGCCGCCTCACCCAGATCTACTTGTACTGACTGAGGATTGCCGTTGCATCTCGCTGGGCTTGGTTCAACGCCGCTTTAACGGTGAGACGGCCCGTCTGCGCGGCTTGAACTGCTGTCACAAGGAGCAAGCCGACCCGATCCACCTCGTGGATCGTCATCTGCTCCCCCGCGTATTGCAGCTGCTCTGTCGCCGTCAACGCTTGAGGCGCTACCTTGAGGTAATCGCTAAAGGCGGGCAGTGACAATTCGCTTTTGCGGATGGGCACGTACCCGGTGCCGATGGTCCAGCGCGCTGCGGTCGCCGGTTCGGTCATCCAGCGAATGAATGTCCATGCGGATTTTTGGTGCTCCGGTGGAATCTTCTTGAAGATATAGAAGCTCCCGCCGCCCGTGGGAGCGCCGTACCGCTTATCTCCGGGCATGAACGCCGCCCCCCACTGGAAGGTCGCGTTCTTCCGGATAAATGTCATTGCGCCGGTGGACAAATAGATCATCGCCACCTTCTGCTGAATGAAGTCCTGGCTCGTTTGGTCCCAGAAGGCCTCGCTCGATGCCCCCGGAGGATGCACCTTGTATTTGTTCTGCAAATCGAGGATGAACTGGACCGCTCGCTCGGCCTGCGGAGAGTTGAACTTCACCCACTTGCCGTCCGGGTCGGCCAGGTCCCCACCCGCTTGAATGATGAACCCCTGGATGATCCACGGCGAGGTGTCCACTACGGGAATCTGGACGCCCCACTGCGTCACCTGCCCATTCTGATCCCGCACCGTCAGCTTCTGGGCGTCGGCGACGAGTTCCGTCCAGTTCTTGGGGGGCTGGTTCGGATCCAGCCCGGCCTTCTGAAAGAGATCTTTGTTGTAGTAGAAGATCGGCGTGCTGCGCTGCCAGGGAATACTCCAAATGTGGCCGTTCGCGCGTGCGTTCAATAGGAAGGCGCCGTAGAAATCGTCCAGCCAGGCCTTGCCGCCGCTTTGAGCGATCATGTCGTCCAGGGGAATGATGGCGTCCCGGTCAAGGAGCGAGAAGAGCTCGGGCGTGTCCAGCACCGCCACGTCGGGCGGGTTGCCGCCCATAACGCCCGTCATCGCCTTGGCCATGGCCTCAACGTAGTTTCCGGCGAACACCGGCTCGACCTTAATATCTGGGTGGGTGGTATTGAAGTCGTTCACCATCTCGGTCATGAGCTTGTTCAGTGGCCCGGAGACACCCACCGGGTAATAGTACTTTAGCTGCACCGCTCCCTGAGCATTGATAGCGGCCGGCAGCGCGGCGACAACCAAGGCTACTGCCACTGCGCAAGCCATCGTCCGAGTCGAAAGCATTCCGCACCCTCCCTTTCACGATAATGGCAGTCCCGGAGCCGTGTCTCCTTCACCGAAGAAACACGCCTTCCCTTGTCGATGAAGCGCCGGTCCTCAGTTGCCTCGACGAGCGGGGAAGATAGCCAAAACGATGATCGTATCGTCCGCGAAGACGTAACTAATGCAGTAGGGCTCGACCCAAGAAGAAGCGAAGCCGGCGTACGGTTCGCGCCGCCGCGATCCATCTCTGCAAACTCGGCGATCATCTCGGCATGCTACTATGTAGATGCAAGTCACTACAATAGGAGCGATCACCGTGAAGCTTGGGCTCCGAGAGGCCAACCAGCAGTTCTCGAAGGCGATGCGGGCCATTCGTGATGGCGAGGAGGTCATCCTGACCGATCGCGGCCGTCCCTTCGCCATCATCGCCCCGCTGCGACCAGAGACGGCCCTCGACCGGTTTGCGCGCGCGGGCCTGATCCGGCCGGCGGCGAAGACTGACACGCTCCCTCCGGCACACCCTGTCTCGGCGCGAGGACGTCCCGCAGGACAAATTATCAGTGACCAGCGGGACGAGCGATGATCGGATTGTCCTGGGCCTACATTGAAACGAGCATTTCTCGTGACCATGCGATGAAACCGAACACGCTCGACCTGGTGGGCGAGGCAGGGGTCGAACCCGCGACCTCCTCGGCGTAAGCGAGGCGCCCCAGCGGCCGGTCCTCAGCTGCCTCGACGAGCAGGGAAGATACTAGAGCTCCAGGGTCTCGCGAATGAAGCGCAGGCTCTCGACGGAGCTTGTCTTGGGCGTCAGGACCGTCCCATTCTGCTCGACGACGATCCACCCTTGATAGTCCAGTTCGCGGAGCGCTTGGGCAACGGCGGGCCAGTGACAGCGGCCGCGACCGACTTCGGTCCGAAGATCAGTTTCAGGTGTCCAGTCCTTGAATTCCACGTACGCGATCCGGTCTCGATTCCGGCGGAAGAACTCCTCGGCCGAATGACCAACGAAATCCTTCGTCGCGTGTCCACAATCCAGCATCGCGCCGATCGCCTTCGGATTCGTGTCGGCAAGGAGACGCTCGGTCTGCTCCATCGTTTCGGCGATCCAACCGGTGTGGTGGTGGTAGACGGCGCGGATGCCGGCGCGCGCAGCGATCTTCCCGTGATGCTCGAGAGCGGGAACGACGACATCCCAATCGCCCTCGCTCCCACAGTACCCAGACAGAATCATGATCTTGCCGCCGCCGACGGCCGCCATGAACCTTGCCAGGCGATCGGTGAACACGTAATCCAACCCCGGTCGCAAAATCACCCCAACGAGCTCCAGGTGGCGGCGCCCCAAACGCGCAAGAAAATCGTCCGGACGATCAATCCATGGACTGACGGTCGTGTCAAAGCACACGATGCCTTGGAACCCGATGTCCGTCGCATCATCAAGAAATCCTTCCAGGCGATCGATCGGCGAGACATCAAAACCCCAGGCCAAGTGGCTGACGCCCACGGGCAGTCGCGGCGTCGTCATGAGCGCACCTCCGGGTGCCTCAGCTCGATCGTCTTGCCGGTCCGAATCGACTCGACGATCGCCAGACAGATCCGCACGTTCTCCCGGCCATCTCGCCCAGTGACAACCGGAGGACGATCGTTGAGGACATTGTCGACAAAATTGGCGAGGCTGGGCCGGATCAAGGAGTAGGCCACGTATGGTCCCTCCCTGTAGATGAGAGTTTTGGGCCCCCCGTAGTCCTTGTCGACGACCGGGCCGCCGCGACGGGCCCAGACCAGCCGGTGGAACTCATGGTGAATCCCCTCGAGGTAGGCCTGACCCTCCGTGCCGTACAGGCTGAGGCGTGGGCGGACCGCCATCTCGTCGGTGGCGATGGCCCCACCGCTCACCGCCGCGACGGCGCCGGAGTCAAAGTGGAGAGTGCACACCGCGCCATCCGGTGTCGGCGCGCCTCGGCCGGTAAAGTTACCGCCCTCCGCGCGGACACGATTGGCATCACGAAGCAGGAAGCCAATCGTATCGATAATGTGGCAGGTGTTCTCGTTGATCGGACTCGAGCCATCGCCCATCTTCCAGATCCAGGGGTGGTCGGCCGGCCGCAACCCGCCCACGTACTCACCGGAGACGAGGATCGGCCGCCCAACCTTCCCCTCGTCAATCACCCGACGGAGCTCAACCAGAGCGGGAAGCTGGCGCATCGGGAACTCCATGTGCAGGGGGACTCCCGCCCGCTCGCACGCGGCGATCATCGCATCGCAGTCCTCCACCGTCCCGGCCATGGGCTTCTCGACGAGGACCGCCACCCCTTTTCTGGCCGCCGCCTCGACCATGGGCCGGTGAAGGGCTGGGTTCGTGCACACCGAGACGGCATCGAGCCGTTCGTTCTCGAGCATCTCGACCCCGTCGTGGTATGGTCGAGCACTGTAATGCCGGCAGAGTTCCTCGAAGGGGACGGGGAGGTGGGTAGGGTCCGGCTCGGCCATTGCCACGATCCGGACCTGGGGGATTCCTACGTAGGTACTGGCATGCCGGATCCCGAAGCCAAGACCGATTATGCCGACCTTGAGCGTGCGGATCCCCGCCACCGCATCCTCCAGGTATTGCCCCTGCAGCGAACAATGCTTGCGGTTCTTTAGGAGTACCTGAAAGCGTGGCGCTCGTCAAGAGCAGACGGTGTGGGCCTCGTGTCCCTTGGCGCGACGGGCCCTTGAGGTATTTCTGAGGGGGGAGCCATGGCAGCCATGAAGATCCTGGTCGCGGGTGAATCCTGGATGACGGCGGCGACGCACTTTAAGGGATGGGATTTCTTCTCCAGCACGACATTTCACACCGGGATCGACCATTTGCGCCGCGCGCTGGAAGGGCAGGCGATCGAGGTCGTTCACATGCCGTCACACGAAGCCGCGACGGCGTTTCCCCTTCGACTCGCCGAGCTCCAAGCCTACAATGCCATCATCTTGAGCGACATTGGATCAAACACCCTGCTGCTTCATCCAGACACCTGGCTTCATGGGAAGACGATGCCGAATCGATTGAAGCTCCTGGCCGAATACGTCACCCAGGGCGGCGGCCTGGCCATGGCGGGGGGATATTACAGTTTCCAAGGGGTCTACGGCGCCGCCCGATATCATGGCACGGCGGTCGAGGAGGTGTTGCCGGTAGAGATCTCCCCGAACGACGATCGCGTTGAAGTCCCTGAAGGGTTCACACCTCGCGTGGTCGCGCCCACCCACCCCGTCACGCAGGGCATCCCTCGAGAGTGGCCGGCGCTGCTCGGATATAATGCGGTCCGGATCAAGCCTGAGGCGACGGTCCTGGCACTCGTTGGCGAGCATCCCATTCTCGCGGTGAGAACCGTCGGGGCCGGACGCACGCTGGCTTGGACATCTGATATCGGCCCGCATTGGTGCCCCGAGCCGTTTCTCACATGGCCGGGATACGCGCGACTCTGGGGACAAGCCATTCGATGGCTCGCCCGTCAAGCCTGAGCGCAGGCCGGGGTTTGCGCGCGCAGGTTCCCGCCGGGGACGCCAGATCGGGCGGACAGCGGCTGGAGGGAATCTAGGAGGAAGGCGACTGTGGAGATCAGACGAGAGCGGGTATTGAAGTGGATCGACCTCCACCACGAAGATATCGTGGATTTCCTCCAGGAACTTGTGCGCATCCCCAGCGTGAACCCGTGGTTTCATGAAACCCCGGGACCGTCTCGAGAGAACGACGTTCAAGCGGTGATCGCCGAGCGCCTGAAAACACTGGGGGCGATGGTGGAGCAGTGGGAACCTGACTCAGGGAAGCTGGCCAAGTACGAAGGGTATCCAGGGTACTACGCCGGGCGCGACTTCCACGGACGCCCCAACCTGGCGGCAACACTCGCGGGAACCGGCCGTGGGCGCTCCCTCTTGCTCTTCGGCCACATCGATGTCGTCAAGGCGGGCGCGGGGTGGAGCACCGACCCGTTCGGCGGCGCGCGCCAGGACGGCCACATCTATGGACGCGGCACCGTAGACATGAAAGGCGGCGTCGCCGCGATGGTGATGGCCGTGGAGGCCGTCGTTCGAGCGGGGGTCCGGCCCACCGGGACGATTTTGCTGGGGACGGTCGTGGACGAGGAAGCCGGAGGCATGGGCACCCTCGCGTTCGTCGATCGCGGCTATCATGCCGACGCCTGCATCCTCACAGAACCGACCGATTTGGTGGTCTCGCCCCTGTGTCGCGGGATCTTGTGGGGGAAGCTCATTCTCCGCGGACGGAGCGGGCACATTGAGATGCCCCAGGGGGACTGGCGGACCGGCGGGGCGGTGGACGCCATCGACAAGGCCCATCTATTTCTCGACTACTTCAGCCGTCTGAACGCCGACTGGGCGCGACGAAAGATCCACCCCCTGCTGCCCATCCCCTGCCAGCTCCACGTGGCCCAGATTCAGGCAGGGGAATACCCGACGACCTTCGCCAACCGGGCGGAACTCATCTTCAACGCGCAGTACCTTCCGTCGGAGCGGGACTCCTTCGGTCTCGGCGGCGCAGTCAAGCGGGAGATCCACGACGGCGTGCAGCAGGTCGCCGTGACGGATCCGTGGTTACGCGAGCATCCTCCGGAGATTGAGTGGCTGGTGGATGCCGACTGCGGTGAAACCCCGGCCGGTCATACGTTCGTCCAGCTCTGCCTGGAGAACCTCAAACACCTCGGGCATGAGGGACGGGTCGAAGGCATTTGCTCCCACACAGACATGGGGTGGCTCGTCAACGCGGGAATTCCCACAATCAATCTAGGCCCCGGCGATCCACGGCTCGCCCACCAGAGCGACGAGAATCTCAGGGAAGCCAGCCTGCTCGATGCCGTCCGCGTGATCGCCCTGGTGATCCTGGACTGGTGCGGAGATAACGACGGACCCTCCGGCTGACCGCCGAAGAGAGAACGGTCACATGCTCATCCCCTCCCCGGCGGAGGCGTCCGGCGCGAACACCCGCCGAGGATTGTCGACCAGGATCGTCCGGATTTGAGCGTCCGTGACCTGGTGCCGACGGAGCCGCGGCACGAAATGCCGTAGGATGTACCCGTAGCCGAAGCCGCCGTACCGCGTCAGCATCATCTTGAGGAAGACGTCCTGGGAGAGCAGGAGCCGCTCCAGGTACCCGTGGTTGATAAGCCGGCACAGGGCCCGGGCATTTTCCTCGTCGCACGGCGACTGGGCGTGCTGGTCCGCATAGTAGTAGTCCATCCCGATCATGTCGTACTCGAGATAGACCCCGCGCTCCGCGAGGCTCATCTGATAATCGGGGTCGTCGAGGCTGGGGTTCATGTGATCCAGAATGACGGACCGCAGGGCCCCGGCCTCCTCGGCGACCAGGTCCAGCACGCGGTGCCCGTGACGTTCCCACCCGGGCAGATGGATGGACAGGGGCACGCTCGTGGCCCGCTGCGCCCGCGCCGCGCCCCGGAGCACTTTCTGCTCCTCTGCGGTGAACGCGGCGCTCACTCCAATTTCGCCGATCAGGCCCGCGCGCACACCCTCCAGGCCCTCCAGGACGTCCGCCGCGATCACCTCGGACACCGCCTGGGCAGACATGCGCTTGACCTCGGGCGGATGCGCCGGCTCCAGGTAGTAGCCCGTCCCCATCACGATGTGAAGCCCCGTCGCCCGCGCGATGCCCTGCAAGGCCTGCGGCGCCCGTCCGATGCCGCGGCAGGTCGGATCGACCACGGTCCCGCCTCCCAGGGAGCGGAACTGCGCCACCTCTTCGATGGCTGCCTGCACATCGCTGAGCCGGCAGTTGTCGATATTCGCGAACGGGTCCATACGGAGCTCGCCGTAGATTGCGCTGGAGAGGGGGGCGTCTCCCAGATGGCGGCGATGCGCTTCCACGGGCTTGTGCCACCACGTGGTCGCGTCCAGAAGGAGGTGCTCGTGCATCAAGGTGATCCCGAGGGTGTCCACCGGGACCGGACCCAGCACCGTCTGCACGATCGCGGGCCTCATCCAGGGCGTCCCGCGCGTATCGCCCTGCTGCCCTCGCCCGCCGGAGCCCCGCACGCCCGTCACGGATACTGGGCCAGAGTCCCGATCAGCAGGTCGAAGAAGCGGGGGGCATCCAGGCGGAGTCCGACCTCCGCATTGGGCGGTTGCCCGCGCCGGATCCCTTCCATCCCGGTCATGCCGGTGACGGACGCCCGAAGGTGGCGATAGTCGCACACGGTCATGCCGCGCGTCTGCTCTCCCCGGAGCTCGACGCCCACATGCAACGGTCGCGCGTCAATCAACGTCGGATCAATGAGCCATGCCACAGCGCATGGATCATGCAAGTGTGCCCCTTCCAGGCCGAACAGTGTGCGGAGCTGGCGGGTGAAAAAGTCCAGGAGTTCGACCACGATGTGTCCGGTGCGGTTGCCACGATCGCGGATACGCCCGATCTCCGCCGCCCCGGCCTCGGCCTGATGGGTGAGATTGAGGCCGACCATCTTGATCGGCACCCCGCTGGTGAAGACAATGTGCGCGGCCTCCGGATCACACAAGATATTGAACTCAGCCGCCGGAGTAGCGTTTCCCAAGGTCAACGAGCCGCCCATCAGGCTGATCTGGGTCAGGCGACCCGCCAGGCGGGGCTCGCGGCGCAGGGCCAGGCCGACGTTGGTCAGGGGTCCGGTGGCCACCAGCGTGATCCCGTCGGTCTTCATCACCGTCTCGATGATCCACTCCACCGCGTGCTCCGGTTGCGGCTGAGTGGCTGGATCGGGCAGCGTCGGACCATCCAACCCACTCTGCCCGTGGATTTCAGGAGCATGCCTCGCGGGCTGAGCCAGCGGCCGGTCGCACCCCTTGCGCACCGGAATCGCCGTCAACCCGCTAAACTCCAGGACCTTCAGGGCATTCGCCGTGACCTTCTCCAACGTCTGGTTCCCGTGGACGGTGGTAATGCCCATGACGTCAAGGTGCCGGGCGGCCAGCAGGATAGCCAGCGCATCGTCGTGGCCGGGATCGCAGTCGAGGATGATCTTCATGATCGTGTCCGATTCTCGGTGCCGGCGGCCCTCCGCCGGAGGGCAATCTCCGTCAGCCCCCGGGCAATGCCCTCCAGGTCGAACTGGTTGGCTGCCCGGAACACCGCATAGAGGTCTTGCGGCACACGGGAGAAACCCCGCAGGGCACCTGCCAATGCTCCAGCCATCGTCGCAATCGTGTCGGTATCGTTCCCGATGTTGGCCCCCGCGACGATGGATTCCAGCGGATCCCCACGTGCGAAGACGAACAGCCCGATCGCCGTGGGGACCGATTCGGAGATCTCTACGGAATTCCCGATATAGCTCTCCAGCGTCCCCATCGCTTCTTCCCGGCTCCTGGCCTTCAGGGCCAAGGTGGCGGCGAGTTCGATTCGGGACTCAATGCGGGGCCCGGGCACCAAACGAATCCGTGAATCGTGGCGAGCCAGTTCCTCACCCCGGGCAGCGCCATCCAGACAGGCGCGGACCACCGAGAACACATCTGCATCGTCCGTGAGCGCATGGGCCACGCCGGCGGCGAGCGCACAGGCCGCCGAGACCGCACGCTGAGTGTTGTGCGCAGGAAGACAGGTCACGACGGCATCACGGCATGCTTCCGCGGGATTTCCAGGATGGACCAATCCTACAGGGGCGATCCGCATCGCGGCGCCATTGGTGACGCCCATGTGGGTGGTTTGCCGGTCTGATTGCCCGACGGTATTGACCTTATAGGGATCCCGGCCCGCGCGGACGGCTTCAATGACCGCTCGCGTGCTGGGGCCCATGTTCGCCACCTTGGGAGACTCCGCCGCCCAGCGCAGGAGGCACGAGATCCATGCCTCCTCGGTCACTCTCCCGCCCGTCTCGATGATCATCTGAGCCAGGTAGAGCATCTGGCTCGCATCATCGGTCACCTCGCCCGCCTCGTTGCGAGCCATTGCCGCAAAGGTATCGGGCGGCGGCTTGTGAAACGTTCGGATGGGACCGTGATACTGGGCGTAGATCTCCGCGGTGGTCCACTGCTCCGTTGCGGCCCCCAAGGCGTCGCCCATCGCCGCAGTACTCAAGCAGCCCAAGACGCGGTCGTAGAGGTCCATCACGTCCCCTTTACGAGATTAGGCGCGGGGCAGCAGGTCATCGGCCCTCACCCCCTGGGTCTTCAGGAACGCGAAGACTTCCTCGCGCGTGGGAAGACGCGTCCCCGTCCCCAGTTTCGACACCGCCACCGCCCCGACGCCGTTGGCGAGACTCACAGCCTGTCGGACGCCGAGACCGTTGGCGAGCCCGGCGATGAACGCCGCATCGAACGCATCGCCCGCTCCACTGGTGTCCCGCACCTGGACAGGAAACGCCGGCTGGCTAAAGGTGTCGGCGGGCGTCGCGACCACCGCCCCCTGGCCCCCCCGCTTCAGGCACACGAGGCGAGGACCGCGCGCCAGCAAGGCCCGGGCCATCTCGGCGGGAGCACCTCGTTCGACCAGCATCGCGGCTTCGTCTTCCGTGAGCAGCACGATCGACGAGTCCCGGAGCATCGTCGCCATGACGGACGGTCGTGTCTGAGGAATCAGAGGGCCGGGATCAAAGACGGTCGTGACCCCTCCCGCGTCACGGGCCAGCGCGAACGCTTCCAGAGCGAGATCGGGATTCGCGACGAGCGTGTACCCATCGCTGAGGACCCAGGGGACTCCCCTCAACACGGTCCGCCAGGACTGAGGGGCCCGCTCGGGGCCGGGAAGACCTGCCACTCCCAGGAAGACATGACGGCCGGCTGAGTCTACCAGCACGAGGCACACTCTCGACGACCCCACCCGCTCCACGCGGCTGACATCCACGCCCTCCCCCGCCAGGAGCGCGAGCGCCCTCTCACCGTAGAAATCATCGCCGACCCACCCCAGGGCGGCGGCCTGCATGCCGAGCCTGGCGGCCGTCACCAAGACGTTCCCCAATCCCCCGGGCTCGATCCAGAGCGCCTCGCCCGCTTGATGCTCAAACGGCCGCACCGGCAGCTCCGGGATCGGAACGATCAGGTCGACCACCAGGCTTCCCACAGTGGCGATGGCAGGGGCCATTCGTGGACCTACCCCCACCCCGGCGGCCGTTCCCGCCGGATCCGGGAGACGCGCTCGCGCCGCCAGGACGCCACCGTAAAGCCCAACGCCACAGGGATGAACGGGATCAGGAACAGCGCCCGGGATGACCCCGAACGGGGGACACGGATCAGGCGGGCGCTCCCGGCCAGCGGCCGGCCCTGTTCGTCGACCAGGCGCAGCAGGGACGCGGATGTTCTGATTGACAGCCTGAATCCCTCGAAATCCGGCGGCCGGCCGCCGTGATGCTCGACGACCTCATACCCGAGGGCTTCGCCGGACATCTGCACCACGCGAAACGGGCGCCGCGTCACTGTTTCGATGACCGTCTTGCCCCTGATCACCTCGAGGCGCGACATCTGCAACGGTTGCACGTACTCCCAGCGCCACGCCCCCGGCCGGCCCTCGCGACTCTGAGGGTTCTCCAGGCGCGTGTAGGCCAGATCGCTGTACTCGCGTTCCACGAATGGCTGCAGGTAAACGACCTGATCGGGACGGGCGTACACCGTCGCCGCCGGATCGTCGGCCGGCTCGGGCACCGTCCACCGGCGCTCGGGCAGGATGGTGAATCCCACCGACTCCCGCCGGTGGGTGAACACCACGAGTGAACGCTCGCTGCCGGGAACACCACGCCCGTCCCGCGTCCGGAGCCGGAGGCGATACCGTCCGGCAGGGAGGTTCATGACGAATCCGTCGTGGATCTCTGTGCCCGCGAGCAGGAACGGCGCCGGCTCTCGCGGGGGTTGCGGGAGCACGACCTTCGCCCCCCGCTGGTGCGCCACGACCGCCCGGTCGAGGGCCTCCTGGTAGCGCCGCCGGGCTTCCGCATACTGCCCCAAAGCGTCACGAAACTGCGCCCGGGCCTCGAGGAAGGCCTGGTAGCGCTTCTCGGCTTCCGCGCCGGTGTAGAGCACCGACTGACTGCCGCCCGGGCCCTCGGGATATTGAAGCACATACTTGACGCGGGTGAGTCGCTCGGGCTGCGCACCGGGACCGAAAAGTTCCAGCGTCCCCGGCACCGTCTCGTCGAGCGACCCCCAGTCCGCGCGGTAGTCGCCGGTCGTCGGCCAGAAATAGACCAGCGTCTCCCGGGGCGAGATGATGCTCGGGTGCCCCGCGAGCAGGTAGATCGTCCGCGCCGTTGACGGGGAGAGCGCGCCCGCATAGCCCTTCCACGTGAAGGCATTGATGCCGTAGACGAACTGCCGTTCCTTGGGCGGACCCTGGGCCGTGGCGATCTCCGCGCCGAGCAGAGACAGCACGAGGAGCAGCGGCGCCGCGTACCTCACCGCCGCGCCCCGGTTCTGTCCAATCCGATCCAAGCGGCGCCCAGCATGGCCATCGCATAGGCCCCGCAGGCTCCCAGGGTGCCGAGATACGAGAGCGCATCGCCCCTGAGAAGAGCGCTCAGCCCGCGGTTGAAGTAGGCAAACGGCAGCACCCATCCCGTCACGGCCGACAGCGTGAGCGCGGTGACGCGCATCACCTGCACGGGGCTCACGTGGAACTCCGACGTGGGCACACGCGCCAGGACCTCGACCACCACCTGCAGGCCGATGGAGAGGGTCGTCAGACCCAGGACGGCGAGGACCACCGCGCGGAGCCGCCGGATGACTGCGGCCACGGCCAGGGCCAGGCTGATCGCGGCGGCGGCCGTGCCCACCGAGAGGATGACGGCCCAGACCACGGTGCCGCCGACTCTCAATCCGGTCACCGCCATGAACAGCAGATCGCAGACCCCGACGAGCACGGTGAGCCAGAGGTAGAGGACGATGTGTGCGCCGAGTTTCGCCACCATGTACGTCTGCGAACTGACGGGCCCGTAGAAGAGGAGTTCAATCGCCCCCTGCTCGCGATCCCGCGCCACCGTGATCGCCGCCGATACGGCCTGGAACACCGACAGGAGTAGCGTCCCCAGGTAGACGGGGAGGCCGAAGGGCTCAGCAAGCACGAGCAGGCCATCGTGCTCCACCCGGTAGAGGTCATTCTTCAGGATGAACCCTGTCATCGCCGCGATGCCCCCAACGACGACATAGGGTGGCAGGGCGCTCACCGAGGTGACGAGATCCACGCGCACCAAGGCCCGCACAATCGTGAGGGGAAGAGCCCACCGCCGGACGCCACGCCTCCAGACCGCGCCGGACGCTACGAGGTCCACTGGTCAACGTCTCTCTCGGTCAACGTGAGAAATGCGTCTTCCAGGCTCGGTTCGCGCAGGCGCATGCCGACGATCACGCCGCCGCGCGCGGAGATGGTCCGGGACAGCACTCCGCGCATGTCCGTTTCCCCCTCGACGGTCACGGACAACCGATCGCCGGCGCCGGCCACGTGACGCACGCACGGCAGCGCGGCAAGCATGTCCGCCGCCCCGGGCACCGGTTCCAGCAACTGAATCTCGACCTCGGCGTCCCGGCGGAGCATGACCCGAAGGCCGGCGATCGAATCCTCGCGGATGAGGCGCCCGTGGTGGAGAATCCCCACCCGGTGCGCGGTGCGCTCCACTTCGGACAACAGGTGCGAGGAGATCAAGATCGTCATACCTCGCTGGTTCCGCTCCAAGAGGAGCCGGCGGACCTCCACGATCCCGTGGGGGTCCAGTCCGGACACGGGTTCGTCGAGGACGAGGAGCTCCGGTTCATGCAGCAGCGCCCGCGCCAGACTCAACTTCTGCTTCATCCCCCGCGAGAAATCGCGGGCGGGGAGTGACCGGAACCCCTGGAGGCCGAGGCGTTCCAACAGGCTGCCGATCCGCTCTCGCTTCCCGCGCACCTCGTACAGATCGGCAAAGACCGACAAATATTCCTCGGCCGTCAGATGATCGTAAAAGTAGTCCTGTTCTCCCACGACGCCAATGCGCCGCTTGAGGGGGCACGGGTCCTCGCGCAGACGACGGCCCCACAAATACACCTCTCCCGTCGTCGGCGTGACGATCCCGAGCAGCATGAGCAGCGTCGTGGTCTTCCCGGCGCCATTGGGCCCGAGGAATCCGTAGATCTCCCCCCGCTCAACGCTCAGGGTCAGATCCTGCACCGCGGCGAGACCGCGATAGCATCGTGTCAGGTGTGTGGTGTGGATTACCGGCTCACTCATCGTCTGCGGGTGTGCGCGGCTAGCCTTTCAGCCCGGACATGACCACACCTTTGATGTAATAGCGCTGCAGAAGCAAAAAGAGAATGATCACGGGGACCGACGCCAGCACCGATCCCGCGAAGATACGGCCCCAGTAGACCTGGGTCTGCGTGGTCTGCTGGGCGATGGCCACCTGGATCGTCTGCAGGTCCTTCCGGCCCACGGCAATCAGCGGCCAGTAGAAGAGGTTCCAAATGAACTGAAACTCGAGCAAGGCGGTCGTGATGAGCCCCGGGAGAGCGTTCGGCACGATGACATGGCGCAGGATCCCGAGGTGCGAGGCCCCATCCATGGTCGCGGCCTCGTCCAGCTCCCGGGGAATCTCCTTGAAGAACTGGATGAGCGCAAAAATGACGAACGGGCTCGCATACCATGGGAGGACCAGCGCCCAATAGGTATCCTGCAGGTGCAACGTCCGGACGACGATATAGAGCGGCACCATCACCGCCTCGAATGGAATCAGCAGGGTGGCGATCACAAAAAGGAGCACCAAATCCTTTCGCGGGAACTCCAGCCGCGCGAAAAAGTAGGCGCCCATGGTGTTGAAAATCAGCGAAGACACCACGACCCCGGCGGACACCAGGGCCGTGAAGCCCAGCGCGCGGCCAAAATCGAGCCCAAACGATCGGCCCTCCGGTGACAGCCCAAGGATATCCAGGAAATTCTTCACCGACCACACCACGGGCACAAACGTGTGCCAGGAGAGCGGATACGTGAACTGAAAGATCTCGGTTTCCAGGCGGAGACTTCCCAGGATCATCCAGGCGAACGGGACGATGTAGACGATGAGGAGGGCCACCCCCAGCGCATACTGGACTCCCCGGGCGGCCACGTTCCGGGCCCGCCGGGGGACCGCCACCCGCCAGGGACGCAGCGGGAGGGGTTCTATGGCGAGGGAGGGGCGGTTCACCTGCATCGCTGCCGGCCCCGAGCCGCCTTCATGCGCCCCTCAATACTCCACTTCGGATCGCAACCAGCGCATCTGCGCGGTACTCACGCCGAGGAGCACGATGAGCGTAATCATCGAGAGCGCACTGGCGTAGCCCATATCCTGGAACAGAAATCCATTCTGGTAGATGTAATAGACGATCACTTTCGTCGAATCGAGCGGGCCCCCCTTGGTCATCGTGTAAACGGGAACGAACACCTGAAAGGAAAAAATCGTCTGGGTGACGACCACGAACATGAGCACCCGGCGGAGCAGAGGCAGCGTGATGCTCCGGAACTGTTGCCAACTGCTGGCCCCATCGATCCGGGCGGCCTCGTGAAACGTGTCGGGAATGCCCTTCAGCCCCGCCATCAGAACAATCAAGCTGAATCCGATCTCTTTCCACACCATCATGATGACAATGGCCACCAGAGCCACCCGGGCGTTCGACAAGAAGACGACGCGCGGCAATCCCGCGCTCGTCAAGATGCTGTTGAACAGGCCCAATTGCACGTGGTACATCAGCGACCAGATCACCGAGATCACCACGATCGACGTGACCACAGGCGCGAAGATTGCCGAACGCACGGCGGCGGAAAACCGGTCCTCCCGTTGGAGGAGAATCGCCAGGGCAAGCGACAGCACAATTTGCGCAGGGACTTTGAGGAGAACATATTGCACGGTGACGGTCAGAGACTTCCAAAAGACCGGGTCTTGGAGCAAACGACCATAGGCCTGCAGGCCGATAAATTTGCCATAGCCCCCCAGCAGGCTATACTGCCACAGGCTGGACCTGATCGCGGCCAGGATGGGGACGTACCGGAAGAGAAGAAAGTTCACAACAGCGGGGGCAACGAATAGGAACGCAATGAGATAGCTCCGTCGCCGCCTGGTCCACCATCCCCGCGGGGATGGATAGGCGGGGGCCACCACCGCGCTCGACATCAGCCCCTCCGGTCAGTTGACTGCCGGGGGCGCCGGGCTGCCCGGCGCCCCCGGCATGCGACCGCCTACTTCCAGCCTTTGTACTTCGCGAGCAACCCCTGGATTCGCTGAGCGCCCGCTTTCATCTGCTCGGCGACGTTCGCGCCGGCCATGATGTTGAGGGTCACTTCGGCAAACACTTGCTGATACTCGGTATAGCCCGGTGTCTGGATCCGAGGGGCGCCGATCTTGTTCATCGCCTCGATCCAGATGGTCTGCTTTCCCCCGGGCCGATACTCCGGCAGGGTGTTCAGGAGGCTGATGTTCGCGGGGAGCTGGCGCACATGCTTGTACCAAATGCGCGCACCCGCATCGCTGCTGGCGTACTTCACGAAGGCCAGACTCTCATTGAAATGTTTGGTATTGGGGGAAATGCCGTAGGCCCAACTGCCGGTGTGGCACAATTGCGTCTTAAAGTACGGGATCCCCGTCACGCCCCAAGGGAACTTGCCTTCCCCGTAAAGGCGGTTGAGCTCGCCAATGCGGTTGTCGGGCGTGACCATGAACGCGGCCTTCTTTGTCTCGAAGATCTGCGGAATCGCTTCAATCGGAGTCACCTTATACTTCCGGTGGAGATCTTGGTAAAATTGCATGGCCTCGACAGCCTCGGGCGTGTCGAAATACCCCACGAAGGTGACGCCGTCAGGACCCATCCCCTCGTAGGTCGCGCTGCCTTTCGCGCCGTTGGAACGCCGGAAAATCCCGTGCTCGTAGTCCCCCACCCAGGTGCCCTGCCCCCACCGAAGCCCCCACACAGAGGGGATGCTGCTGCCGGAGGGATGGGCGGTGGTCTTCTGCCACGCGGTCAACGCCTCGGCCATTGTCCAGCTCTTGTCCAGCGTCGCGGGGGGCTTGATGCCCGCGGCATCCGTCATCTCCCTGTTGTAGACCATCAACGAGCACGATTGCATCATCGGCGGACCGTACAGCTGGCCGCGGAAGCTCCCTTCCTCGACGGATTGCGGAAGCCATTGCTTCATCTCCGCATCCGTGAAGTACTTGCCCAGTGGCAAGAGGCTGCGGTAGAACGCGTAGTGCTTCATATCAGGACCATCGGACTGCACGATGTCCATCGCGGCGCCCGCGGCGACCGCGCTCTCAATCTTCGGGAACAGGTCCTGGAAGGGGACGGTCTCAAAGGCAATGTCGACGGACGACCACTTGCCGCCATCGATCTTGCGGAACTCCTGCAGGATTTCTTTCCAGGCTTGAATCTGCGCATCGTCGGTAATGGCGAGCAACTTCAGCACGACCGGTGGCTTTGTGGCTTGCGCTCTGAGGGGCACCGTCGGCGAGGGGGACCCGGCGACCGGTGCGAGGTCTCCGGTGGCCACGGACTCCAGCACCGCAAGGACGAGCAAAACGGTGACGCTGGCCCATATTCGAATCCACATCTTCCTTCCTCCTCTCGCGCCTTAAGTCTCGTTCATCCCATATGTGACTTCCGGGATTCCCTGCCACGAGATCGTGCACCTTCTGTCGGGGCGAGGATGCGCCGCTTCGCGGAGGACTCCGGGCTCCTGGGCACGCTTCGCCGGAGACGATGGGCCAGGACTTGCATAGCGCTCGACGAAGCTCATGCGATGGAGATCCATCCCGCACAAGAACCCGCACCCGATTGGGATCTCTCGCAGGCGGGCCGGGCCGCGGTCCGGAACCAGGTGCGGGGGAGGGGGCCGGGAGGACGGATGATGAACAAAATTGATCCGAATGTCGTGCCGACTCAAACGTTCGAGTGGGGAGCCATCAAATGGCTCGTGAGTGCCAGGAACATCGCCGGAGCGGGGCTCACGTTTGGGGAGGTCGTGCTCCTGCCGGGGAAGGGCCATGCCCGGCACAATCATCCCACGTCTGAAGAAGTTCTGTACGTCCTGTCGGGCCACGCCGTCCAGATGCTCAATGACGAAAAGCCGTTTTCGGTTGGGCCCGGCGATACCATCTATGTCCCGCGAGGCGTGTTTCATTCAACCGTGAACGTGGGGTGGGAGCCGATGCGACTGATCGCCCTCTATAATCCTCAGGGGGCAGAGAAGGCGCTGGAGGGGTTGCCCGACTTCGCCGAGGTTCCAGCCGGGAGGGCGCCCTCCTGGTCCCGAGCCCTGTAGGGAGCATCCTGGAGCCTCCCGGGAGGGGCGGATGGCAACCATCGTGCTCATCGGAACACTCGACACGAAGGGAATCGAGTACGAGTACATGCGCCGGTGCCTCCGCGCAGAGGGGTGCGAAGTGATCCTGGTCGACGCGGGGGTGATGGGAACGCCGCTGGCTGTGCCCGACATCCCCCGGGAAGACGTGGCGAACGCCGCCAGCGAAACCATCGCCAACCTCGCGACCCGGGGTGACCGTGGGTTGGCCGTGGAGACGATGGCGGCCGGGGCGGCGAAGATCGCGATCGACCTGTTCCAGCGGGGCAGGCTGCACGGCGTCCTTGGGCTCGGCGGGTCCGGCGGGTCCACGGTGGTGACCCGGGCGATGCGTGAGCTCCCGGTCGGCGTCCCCAAGTTCATGGTCTCGACCCTGGCCTCCGGCGACACCCGGCCATACGTCGGAGCCAGCGACATCGCGATGATGTACTCTGTGGTCGATATCGCAGGAATAAACAGGATTTCAGAGCGGATCTTGACGAACGCCGCAGCGGGGATCGCCGGCATGGCTCGCGCGTATGAGGTGTTTCAGCCTGCTCCCGGGGCCAAGGCATTGATTGGCGCGACGATGTTCGGAGTGACCACCCCGTGTGTCACCGCAGCTCGGCACCGCCTGGAAGGAAAGGGCTACGAGCCCCTCGTGTTCCATGCCACCGGCACCGGTGGACAGTCGATGGAAGCGCTCGTCAGGGGCGGCTATCTCGCCGGCGTGCTCGACATCACCACCACCGAACTTGCTGATGAGCTCGTGGGGGGCGTGCTCTCCGCGGGCCCGGAACGGCTCGAGGCGGCAGGCGCCCGCGGGATCCCGCAGGTCGTTTCACTCGGAGCACTCGACATGGTCAACTTCGGCCCGGCGGATACCGTGCCCGAGAGATTCCTGGGCCGCCTCCTCTACAAACACAACCCGAGTGTAACGCTGATGCGGACGACGGCGGCCGAGTGTGCCGAGTTGGGCCGCACCATCGCACGGAAGTTGAACGCGGCCAGGGGGCCGGTGGCGGTGTTCATCCCGCTGCGGGGCGTGTCGGCGATTTCGACGAGGGGCGGCCCCTTTTATGATCCGGACGCCGACCGGGCGCTCATCGGCGGCCTCAAGGCCAACCTGCGCGCCGGCATCGAGGTGCGCGAGTGGGAGACCGACATCAACGATCCTGACTTTGCCCACGCGATGGCCGACCGCCTCGATGAGCTCATCCGGGAGGCGAAGACGCACGCGGCACCGGGAGGGGCATCGCGATGACACGGGCCGACACGCTGGAGCGCTTCCGCTCCACGGTCGCGACCGGCGGCGCGCTGATCGGCGCAGGCGCCGGGACGGGACTCTCAGCGAAGTGCGCGGAGGCGGGAGGCGCCGATCTCATCATCATCTACAATTCCGGCCGGTATCGGATGGCCGGGCGCGGCTCGCTCGCGGGTCTGATGCCCTACGGAGATGCGAATGCGATTGTCGTCGAGATGGCCGCGGAGGTCCTCCCGGTTGCCAGGAAGACACCCGTGCTCGCCGGGGTGTGCGGCACAGATCCGTTCCGCCTCATGCCCATCTTCCTGCGCCGGTTGAAAGACATCGGCTTTGCCGGAGTGCAGAACTTCCCCACGGTGGGCATCATCGATGGAATCTTCCGCCAGAACCTGGAGGAGACCGGGATGGGATTTGCCCTCGAGGTGGAGATGATCCGTCTCGCGCACGATCTCGATATGTTGACGGCGCCGTACGTCTTCGATCCAGATCAGGCGCGGACCATGGCCGGGGCGGGCGCAGATATCCTCGTGCCGCACGTGGGGCTCACGACGAAGGGCACGATCGGGGCGAAGACCGCGGTGAGCCTTGATGAGGCCGCCAAACGCGTCCAGGCGATGTGCGATGCGGCGAAAGCTGTCAGCCCTCAGATCATCGTGCTCTGCCACGGCGGTCCAATTGCCGAGCCGGAGGACGTCCAGTACCTACTCGAACGCACCCGCGGGGTCGCCGGCTTCTTCGGAGCGTCGAGCGTGGAGAGACTGCCCACCGAGCGGGCCATGATCGATACCATGCGGCGGTTCAAGAGGTTGACCCGCTCTTGACGCGCAGATTGCCGGCATGGCATGTCCATTTCTCGTGACCATGCGATGAAACCGAACACGCTCGACCTGGTGGGCGAGGCAGGGGTCGAACCCGCGACCTCCTCGGTGTAAGCGAGGCGCTCTACCGCTGAGCTACTCGCCCCCGCATCAGTATACCAAAGCCGCCCAGACGAGCGATCACACATCGATCGTCTGGCCGCGCGTGGGGACGTCGGCCGCGTACCCGGCCGCGGCGAGCCGCTGCGCCAGCGCAAGGGACTGGCCCTCTTCCCCGTGCACGCAATAGACGTGTCCCACCCGCGGAATGGCTCGAATCCACGCCAGAAGCTCGGACCCATCGGCGTGGCCGCTGAGCGCCGGCAGCACTTTGACCTCGAGCCGCACGTCGTACGACTCGCCGAGGATGCGGACGGGCGACACGCCGTCTTCCAGGCGCCTGCCCAGGGTATTGGCGGCCTGGAACGAGACGAGGAGCAGCGTGGCGCGGGGGTCCCCGATGTGGCGGCTCAGATGGTAGAGAATCCTCCCCGACTCGCACATGCCGGATGTCGCGATCACGATGAAAGGATCCGTCCGGCTGTTGAGGGCCTTCGACTCCTCGATGTCTCGAATGTAGTGAATGGCCTTCGACCCGAACGGGTCTTCGCGGCGCTCGAGTTCGGCCCGGATCGCGTCGTTGAGGCCCTCCGGGTGGCGGCGGTAGATTTCGGTCGCGTTGACGGCCATCGGGCTGTCGACGAATGTGGGCACCGCCGCAACCTGCCCCGCCTCCCCCAAGCGGTACAGCGCGTTGGCGATATCCTGCGTCCGATCGACCGCGAACGCGGGGATCATCAGCGCGCCGCCGCGCGCAACGGTCTGCCGCACGGCGTCGATGAGCTGTGGCACGGCCGCGTCGTACGCATCGTGGTTCCGGTCCCCGTATGTGGACTCCGTGATCAACACATCCAGGGCGGGTGGGATCTCGGGAGGGCGGAGGAGCGGAGTCTGCGGGCGGCCGAGATCGCCCGTGAATCCCAGCACCCGTCCGTCCGCCTCGACAACCGTGATGGCCGAGCCGAGGATGTGACCGGCGTTCTCGAAGGTGATTCGGACGGCGCCCACCTGCACGGGGGCGCCGTACGCCACCCCCGTGAACCGGCCGACCGTCCGGTCGACATCGGGGGTGGTGTAGAGCGGAGCGACCGGCGGCAGGCCCTGCCGGCCCCGGATCTTGTTGACGCTGCGCGCGTCCTGGTGCTGGATCTTGGCGCTGTCGTGCAGCACGAGCGCGGCCAGATCCTGGGTGGCGGGGGTGCAGTAGATCGGCCCCCGAAATCCGGCGCTGACGAGCGTGGGCAGGTTCCCGCAGTGGTCGAGGTGGGCATGCGAGAGCACAACGGCATCGATGGTCGGTGGTGGGAACGGAAAGTGGCTGTTGATGTCGGCGGCCTGCGCCCGGGAGCCCTGAAACAGGCCGCAGTCGAGCAACAACCGCGCGCCACCGGCCTCGATAAGGTGCATCGAGCCCGTGACCGTCCGGGCCGCCCCGAAGAACGTGCAGCGAAACACGGCGTCAGACGTTGCGTGGGGCCCTGCGGGCCGCCCGGCGGGTCAGGCGGGGATGCGCTGGATCCGAGCCCCGAGCGAACGGAGTTTCTGCTCGAGGCCTTCGTACCCCCGGTCGATGTGCTCGAGGCCCGTGATCTCGGTCGAGCCCCTGGCCTCCAGCGCCGCGACCACCATGGCCGCGCCGGCCCGGAGGTCCATGGCCTCCACGGGAGCGCCGGAGAGGGTCGGGACGCCGGTCATCGTGACGGTGTCGCCCTCGACCCGGATGTCGGCGCCCATGCGGCGCAGCTCGTCCGCGTAGCCGAACCGCTTCTCGAAGATGGTCTCCCGGATCGCGCTGCGCCCCGCGGCCATCGTGAGCAGCGCCGCGAGCTGTGGGTGCAGGTCGGTCGCGAACCCCGGATACGGCGCCGTGTCCACCTCGACGGCCCGCAGCCCGGTCTCCGCCCTGACCCGGATCCCGGTGGGGTCGGCGTCCACGGTCGCCCCCGCTTCGGTCAGCTTGGTGAGGAGCGCCGTGATGTGCTCGCTGATCATGTCCACGATCACCACATCCCCGTGCGTCGCCGCGCCGGCGATCAGGTAGGTCCCCGCTTCGATCCGGTCGGGGATGATCGTGTAGGTGGCGCCGTGCAGATCTCTGCTGCCCTCAATCATGATCGTGCTGGTGCCCGCTCCCCTGATGCGGACGCCCAGCAGCGAGAGCAGCACGGCGGTGTCGACGATCTCCGGCTCCCGCGCGGCGTTTTGGAGCACCGTGACGCCGGGGATGCGAGAGGACGCCAGCATCATGTTGATGGTCGTCCCCACGCTGCTCCGCGGGACGTAGAAGGTCGCCGGGGTCAGCCGCGGCGCGTACGCCTTCAGGAAGCCGTGTTGGGTGACCACCTGCGCGCCGAGGGTCTCGAAGCCGCGAATGTGGAAGTCGACCGGCCGGCTGCCGATCACGCACCCGCCCGGGAGCGGGACTTCGGCGCGCCCCAGGCGTCCCAGCAGCATCCCGGCCACGTAGATGGACGCGCGCATCTGCCGGCAGAGTTCGTAGGGCGCCACGTGATCGGTCATGCTGCGGGCGTCCAGTTCCAGCCGGCCCGGGCCGGTGAACTCCGCCGCCACGCCGAGGGCGCGGAGGATGTCGAGCAAGGTCAGGACATCGCGGCAGCGCGGAACGTTTTCCAGCACCGAGTGATCCGGGGCGAGGGCGGCGGCCGCGATGATCGCCAGCGAACTGTTCTTCCCTCCGGCGACCCGCAGGCGGCCCCGGAGGGGCCGGCCCCCCTCGATGAGGAATTTCTCCATCTTGCGTTCGGTGGCGATCGCGTCAGCGCGGATCAACGGTTCCCCCAAGCGTTACGCGGACGTAGCAGCGAACGAGCTCCTCGAGCAGCAGGTCGCGATCGATCTGCCGGATCAGCGTGCGGGCGTCCTTATGGCTGGTGATGTAGGTCGGATCCCCCGACACCAAATACCCGACAATCTGGTCCACCGGATTATACCCACGTTCGACCAAGGCGCCGTAGACGTAGCGGAGCGCCTCCTCGACGTCCCGAAGCTGGCGCCCTCCAACCTGGAACACCCCGGTCTTCTCGCGCTCTCCCATACTGTACCCCCGTCGGCCGGATCCTAGCGGAGGGCGGACGGCCGAACGCCGGTGTGGACAGCCGCGACGCCGCCGAGCAGGTTGCGGTACCGCACCTGCGCGAACCCCGCCTGCGCCATCATCCCGGCAAATCCCTCCTGATCCGGCCACGCCCGGATCGACGTTGGCAGGTACAGGTACGCATCCAGATGCCTGGACACGAGGCGCCCCACCCACGGCATCAGCGTGTACGAGTACCCGTCGTACAGCCCACGGACGAAGAGGTTGCGGGGCCTGCTGAACTCCAGCACCGCCAGCCGGCTCCCGGGACGAAGCACCCGCAGGATCTCCCGGAGCGCCGCATCCGGATGCACGGTGTTCCGCATCCCAAACCCCACGGTGGCCCCGTCAAAGGCGGCATCCGGCAGCCCCAAGGCCTCGGCGTTTCCCAGGGTGAACTTCACCCGCGCCTCCAGCCCCGCCGCAACGGTCTTCCGGCGGGCTACCGCGAGCATCTCCTCGCTGATATCTACCCCCAGCACCCGGCCCTCAGGACCGGCCCGGCGGGCCAGGAGCAGCGCGAGGTCCCCGGTCCCGCAACAGATGTCCACGGCCAGGCCGCCCGGAGGCACCTGAACGAGGGCTGCGGCAACGCGCTTCCACCCTTGGTGGAGACCGGCGCTGATCAGGAGGTTGATGAGGTCATAGCGGGGCGCGATGGCCCCGAACATCCGGCGGATGTACCGCGCCTTCTCGTCCTCCGAGACCTGGCCGCGGCCGACGCGCTCGCCGGAGGGCGGCGGCGCGACGGTGTCCGGTGGGGTCACAAGGTAGGGTTCGCGCGCGCGAAGAACCTTTCCTGTGGAGTGTGGCGCCCCGGCGCGCGGTCACGCAGGCTCGGCCCGCGGGAGGCTCCTGGTCTGAGGCGGAACAGGAGGTGCGCAATGCGGATTTGCCGGCGCCACGGAGCGCTGGGACGACCCGTGGTCCCACTCCTCGCTTCGATCGGCCTTGTCATGCTGGTGGCGGTCACCGTGCCCCCCGGCCACGTGGGCGCCCAGGCGCCGGTGGCGCTGACCTACTACTATCCCGTGGGGGTCTCGGGGCCGCTCAACAAGCTCATGACCGACATGGTCAACGACTTCAACGGCGCGCACCCCGGGATCCGGGTCGAGCCCGTGTTTGCCGGCAACTACGTGCAGACGATGGCGAAGGCCATGACCGCCGTGCTCGGAGGGACTCCCCCCGACGTCGCCGTCCTGGACACACCTGAGCTCTTCTCGCTCCTCGACCGCGACGCCATCATCCCGCTGGACGATTTCATCGCCCAGAGCGGCGGAAAGGCGTGGCTCGACGACTTCTACCAGGCGCTGCTCCTCAACGCGCAGGCCGGCGGGCACGTCTACAGCATCCCCTGGCAGCGCAGCACGCCGATCTTCTATTACAACAGGGACATGTTCAGCAAGGCGGGGTTGGACCCAAGCCGGGCGCCGAAGAGCTGGACGGAACTCGTGGAGTACGCGCAGAAGCTGACGATCCGCGACGCGGGCGGCACCGTCACGCAGTGGGGGGTCGAAGCGCCGGTCGCGGACACCTCCCCCTGGGTCTTCCAGGGGTTCCTGATCGAGGCGGGGGCGCCGTTCTTCGATCCCAACGGCAAGTGGGTAAAGTTCAACTCCCCCGAGGCCGTTCACGCCCTCCAGTTCATCCTGGATCTCCAGAACAAGTACCAGGTGCACCCGCCGGGGCCGACCGGCGCGGCCTTCTGGAGCCAGGTCCCCCAGGACTTCATTCAGGAGAAGGTGGCGATGATCTACTCGACCACCGGGAACATGACGTTCATCCGGACGAACGCGAAGTTTGACTGGAACGCCGGCTTCATGCCCGCCGACAAGCAGTACGGCGCGCCGACCGGCGGCGGGAGCTTCTACGTCTTCAACAAGACCTCGGCGGCCAGGCAGGCGGCCGCCTGGACGTTCATCCACTGGATGACCGAGCCCCAGCAGGCCGCCCGATGGAGCATCGGCACCGGGTACGTCCCGATCCGGAAGACCGAGCTCTCGGCGCCCGCCTTCAAGGACTACCTGAAGCAGGTCCCCCAGGCGCTGACCGCGACCCTGCAGCTCCGGGTGGCCGGGGAGCAGATGACGATCCACGACGTCGACGAGATCGGCCTGCTGCTCGTCACCGCGATCCAGGCGGCGCAGACGGGCCGCCTGACCCCGCAGGCCGCGCTCGACCAGGCGCAGCGCAACGCGACGGCGATCCTCGCCAAGTACCAGTAGGCCCGGGCATGGCGCTCCGCCGCGGGCGAAGGCGCCGGCGGGTCCAGCCCTTCCTGTTCCTTCTCCCCTCGCTCGTCTTCCTGGCGGCGTTCACCTACTACCCGATCCTCGCGTCCCTGGAACGCAGCCTGTACCGGGCGAGCGCGACGGTGGCGCACCCCACGTTCATCGGGCTGGGGAACTACGCGGCCCTGGGGACCGACCCGATTTTCCGGCAGGTCCTCGAAAACAGCGGGCAGTTCCTGATCGGCACGGTCCCGGTGACCGTGGGCGTGGCGCTGGCGCTCGCGCTCCTGCTCAACCGCGCGCACGTCCTCACGACGCCCTTCCGGACGGCGTTCTTCTATCCGACGCTCCTGCCCTTGGTCGGGGCCGCGGCGATCTGGCTCTTCGTGTACACGCCCGGCTACGGCTTGATCGACGTCTATCTCCGCCGCATCGTCGGCGGCGGGACCAACTGGCTGGGGAGCCCCACGCTCGCGCTCCCCGCGGTGATGATCCTGACCGTCTGGAAGAACGCGGGCTACTACATGCTCTTCTACCTGGCCGGCCTGCAGACGATCTCCGCGGAGCTCTACGAAGCGGCCCGGATCGAAGGGGCCGCATGGGCGCAGCAGTTCCGAGCGATCACCTGGCCGCTGCTGGGCCCGACCACGCTCTTCGTCGTGGTGATCGCCAGCATCAACGCGTTCCAAGCCGTCGACCAGATCTTCCTGATGACCGGAGGCGGGCCCGACAATCGCACCAACCTGCTCCTCTTCTATATCTATCAGGTGGGGTTCCAGTTCTTCGACCTCGGCAGGGCGGCCACGCTCACCGTCTTCCTGCTGGCCGTCCTGATGGCCATCGCCGCCGCGAGTTTCGGTTTCCTGGAGCGGCGGGTCCACTACGAGGTCTAGGATGGGGCGGCGTCCGCGGCGGATCCTCGGCACGTGGCTGTGGGCGCTCGTGGTGGGCGCGCTGGCGTTCATCTGGGTGTTCCCACTGCTCTGGGCGTTCACCACGTCGTTTCGGCCCCCGGGGCAACTCGGGACCGAAATCGCCTCGCTGTGGGTCCACCACCCGTCCCTCGCCAATTTCACCGAGGCCTGGTCGGACGCGCCGTTCCTGCGCCTGTACTACAACACCGCCGTCGTGGTCTTCGGGATCCTGGGCGTCCAGCTGGTCACGACCACGCTGGCCGCGTACGCGTTCGCGCGGATGGAGTTCTGGGGCCGGGACCTGTTGTTCCGGGTGTTCCTCCTCCAACTGATGGTCGCGCCCTCCGCGCTCATCTTCCCCAACTTCCAGACCATCAGGAGCCTCGGCCTGCTCAACACCCGGCTCGGCATCATGATCCCGTACTTCGCGTCCGCCTTCGGGACGTTTCTCCTGCGGCAGACCTTTCGGTCGGTTCCCCGGGATCTGGAGGACGCCGCCGTGATCGACGGCTGCGGCACCCTGCAGACGATCTGGAACGTCTTTCTCCCCCTGGCGAAGCCCACGCTGGTCGCCTTCTCGATCGTGAGCGTGGTCTACCACTACAACGAGTTCCTGTGGCCGCTCATCATCACCGACACCGAGCGGGCGCGGACGGTGACGGTCGGCCTCGCCTCATTTACCCAGTCCGCGGAGTCCGGGGCGCAGTGGAACCTCATCGCCGCGGGGACGGTGATCGTGATCCTGCCGCTGCTGGTGATCTTCGTGCTGTTCCAGCGGCGGTTCGTGGAGAGCTTCATGTACTCGGGGCTCAAGGGGTGATGCAACGTATGCGTAATACGACGGCGATGCTGAACGGCGGCCTCACCGATCGGCGAGACGGCGCAGGAGTCCCTGATCTTCCTCAATGATTCCGGTGGCGAGGTCAAGAATCCGCCTATCGGACGGGCCCAGACCGGCGGCTCGCCTCGGGGTGGTATGGACGGCCCGCGCCTTACGGCGGGTTGCGATCCGGCCGGGCGCGGCAGCCCTGCGATTGCGTAACGGCTTTTTCTTGGCCACGATTCACTTCCTCCTAATAAACTATAGCATCTGGGCAAAGCCTCGGAAACGCCTGGGATGTGATAAAATGTCGCACGAGGGCCTGTAGCTCAAGGGTAGAGCACCCGGCTCATAACCGGCTGATCCAGGTTCGAGACCTGGCGGGCCCACCAAGGCAAGCGTTTCCCTACAGACTCCTCCGGGTCGCTCCTTTCGATCTGCATCCGACCAACGCGCGTGTTACGACGCAGAGGCGCCGGTTAGGGAGGACCGGGCGTTGTGGCAGGCGGAGGAGGTGCGATCACAGGACGCCGCCCTGGCTGCGGCGTCGGTTGTTGCTGCATGTGGATATGAGGCTGGGGGCTGCTCTTGATGAAGGCCTTGCCGAGGTGGTTTTCGATAATCTTGAGAGCGGGGGTTGAGTTGAAGCTGTGTGCTGTGGCATGGAACACCGAAAGGACCGCGTCCTGGAGCGCCTGATCGGCCTCCAGATCGTCCACCACCAGCCCGAATCCCTTGGCCGAGGTCCGGTCGATGAAGCGAGAGTGACTCTTGAAGTTCGCATGATCGGCCAGCCTCGCCGCGATCTGCAACGCGGAATCGTGTCTCACCGGTGATGCGGGCAGCATGTATCGCTCCAGCCAGGTGGCGACGAGGGACTCCGACAATTCGCGAGCGAGCTTGCATTGAATAATGAGCGCCGGCCCGTACTGGCGCAGAATCGGGAGCCACGCGCCCAGAAGCGCGGGATTCTGGCATTCCTGCTTCGCGAGGGCAAACTGCTCCTCGATGGCATGAGCGGCAACCGCGAAACGCCCCAAGTCGCCCTGCACGAAGAATTGAGGGTCGATCGGGCCGAGAAAAGAATGGCTGCCCATGACAATACGGTTGGCAGAGCATGCGAACATCGTTGCCGCAGACAACGCGGCATGCGGGACAAAGACCCGCACCTCGTTGAACTTGGACCGGATGTACGAGACGAGAGATTCCGCGGCTTCAGCCGATCCGCCCGGCAGATGCATGACCATATCAAGGGGAGCGTCACCAAGGCCGTGCATGACCTCCATGAACCCTTGAACGTCTTCGGCGGTGATGCTGATGAGCTCGGGTTCGGTGCCGGGCGTCCATTGGGTCCACTTCGAGGCATAGAGAATCACGTTGCGCCCGGTCTGCTGGTGAAGAGCCGTCAGATATTTCCGTCTGACGATATCGAAAGGGGATGCCGTGGGGGGGAATTGTCCGGTCTGGACTCCTTGCGCGACTTGCTGGGACGTCTGTTGTAGTTCGACGAGAATATCGCCCCACGTAGGCAGCGGGGAGCCCCCCTGCTTCGGAGACCCTTAGGAAGAGCGCTCCGTCGTGTAGAACGTGGGTCGAGGCTTCAACCCGGTGAGATACGCCTCCGCCTGACGAATCGCCGCCTCATAGGTACCGTAGACTTGAATAACGTCCAGCGCTCCAGGGTTCAACGCGGCCATCGCCTGTTCCAAAGCCTGGAGCTCGGCTTCGACCTGGTTCTTCACATCTTCGCGGCGGTCAGACACAGCCTCCCTCCTGCATTCGGGAAACCCGCGTCACACCATGATAATACCACACGGTGCTGGAGAAGTTCGCGGCGGCGGCGACGATGCGGGAGAAGACTTTCCGCCACGCCCCCCGGGAGACGACCCCGTCCTGGACCACCCAGGCTTCCCCTGAGCCGCCCTCTTCCCTTCGACCCCCCCGCGGATTCAGGGCGCATAGTCCACGCGCACCAGGTACAGCCCGTGCGCGGGGAGGTTGGGACCGGTTCGGCGATTATCGGGGTCGCTCAGGAAGGCGGCGGGGGCCTCCGCGGGCAGACGGCCCGTCCCCACCCGTACCAGCGTGCCCACTAAGATACGCACCATGTGCCGGAGGAACCAGTCCGCGGTGACCGTCACACGGACGCGCGCGCCGGTCCGCCGGCACTCGGCGCGGGTGATGGTGCAGAGGGTCGTGCGGGTCTGGGTCCCGGCGCCCCGGTAGGCCGCAAAGTCGTGCCGGCCGAGGAACGGGGTGAGCGACCGCTGCATCGCATCCATATCCAGCGGGTCCGGAACATGGTATGCCCGGAAGCGGAGCAGCGCGGACGGAGCGGGACGATTCAGGATCTCGTAGCGGTAGGTCCGCGAGACGGCGTCGAACCTGGCGTGAAACCCGGCGGGCGCCTCCTCGGCTTCGAGGACCCGGATGTCCGCGGGAAGATGCGCGTTCAGGGCTCCGGGAAACCGGCCGGCCGCAATCCGGCTGCCGGTCACAAGGTGCGCGACCTGCCCGAGCGCGTGCACGCCCGCGTCGGTCCGGCCGGCTCCCACCACCGCCACCGGTTCGCCCGTGACCGCGCGGACCGCCGCCTCGATCGTGGCCTGCACGGAGGGAGCGCCGGCCGCCGCGGACCCCCGCTGCCGCTGCCACCCGCAGTACCCCGTCCCATCGTATTCGAGCACCAGCCTGAGGGTCCGCACGGCGCCGCGGTCCTCCAGGGGCCCCGGCCTTGGCGCCCGCCCCAGCGCCCCGCCTCAACGCCCCCGCCAGGCGGCGGGGGAGACGAGGGCGAGCGCGGCCGCGGCGGCGACCAGGAACAGGGCGGTATAATCCCGCGGGCGCAGGCGCAGTTCGCGCATCCGTGTCCGGTGTTCGCCTCCGCGGTAGCATCGGGCTTCCATCGCCACGGCGAGCGCGTCCGCGCGGCGGAAGGCGCTGACGAAGAGCGGCACGAGCAGGGGAAGCAGGGCGCGGGCCCGGCGGGGGAGACTGCCGCGCGCGAATTCCGCTCCGCGCGCCATCTGCGCGTTCATGATCTTCTCCGCCTCCTCCAGCAGCGTCGGGATGAACCGGAGCGCGATCGTCATCATCATCGCCAAATCGTGCGCGGGGACCCCGACGCGCTGGAAGGGACGCAGGAGGCGCTCCAGGCCGTCCGTGAACTCGACCGGAGAGGTCGTCAGCGTCATCAGCGTCGTCGAGAAAACCAGGAGCAAGAGCCGCCACCCGTAGAACGCCGCCTGGGAGAGATTCTCCCGGGTCACCACCAGCGGCCCCCAGCGGACAACCGGATGCCCCGCCTCCTCCCCGAAGAACACCTGCAGGGCGAACGCGAACACCAGCAGCCAGAACAGGGGGCGCACGCCCCGGATGACGTACCCCGGCCGAACGCGGGCGGCCAGGGTCGCCGCGGCGAGGGCGGCGGTCAACACGGCGAGGCCGGCGAATCCCCGAATGGCAAAGATCACGCTGAGCAGTCCCAGCGCCGCCAGGATCTTGGTCCGCGGATCGAGCCGGTGGACGGCGGAGTCCACCGGGACGTACTGGCCGAGGACGAGCCCCTTAAAGAGCTCCATGGCTCCGGCCTCGCACCCGCAGCGCCTCGAGGATGGCGGTCCGCGCTTCGCCCACCGTCAGGATATCGGGCCGGACCGGCAGCCCGCGCTCCCGCAGCCGCTGGGCCAGCAGCGCCATCTGCGGCACCCCAAGCCCGAGGGCCTGGAGCCGAGCCGGGTCGGCGAAGATCTCCCGGGGGCCGCCCTCGGCCACGAGCCGCCCCCGGTCCAGCACGAGCACGCGGCCGGCGAGCCGCGCCACGGCGTCCATGCTGTGGGTGATCAGCACGATGGCCAGCCCCCGTTCGCGGTGGAGCCGGCCGACGTGCCCCAGGATCTCGCGGCGGCCCGTGGGGTCGAGGCCAGCCGTCGGCTCGTCGAGGATCAGCATGCGGGGTTCCATCGACAGGACCCCGGCCAGCGCCGCCCGCCGCATCTCGCCTCCGCTGAGCTCGAACGGCGAGCGGGGACCAAACCGATCCGGGTCCAGCCCCACCAGCGTCAGGGCGCGGCGCACCCGTCCGCGGACCTCGTCGTCATCCAGCCCCAGGTTCCGCGGGCCAAACGCCACATCCGCGGAGACCGTCTCTTCGAAGAGCTGCTGTTCGGGATACTGGAACAGCAGGCCGACCAGCTGGCGGACGCGCCGGCGGTCCACCCCGCGGGCGTGGATGTCGGCGCCATCGAGGTAGACGTGTCCCGCCGTGGGGCGGAGCAGCCCGTCGAAGTGCTGGACCAGCGTCGACTTGCCCGAGCCGGTGGCGCCGATGATCCCGACGAACTCGCCCGCCGCAATGGTAAGCGAGACGTCGGTGAGCGCCTGGGTCTCGAGCGGCGTCCCGCGGCCGTAGATGTGGGTGAGGTGCTCGCAGCGGATCACGGAGGCGGGGCCAGGATCTCGACCAACTGGTCGATGGTGATCACCCCGGGGGGAACGGCCAGCCCCGCGGCGGCCAGCTCGCGGGCGAGGGTTGCCGCCTCCGGCGGCTCGAGGTGGAGGCGGGCCAAGGCGCTCCCGCGGCTGAAGATCTCCGCCGGAGACCCCTGGAGGACGATCCGCCCCTCGGCCAGCACCAGGATCCGGTCCGCCTGGGCGGCCTCCTCCATCCAGTGGGTGATGAGGACGAGCGCCAGCCCCTCCTGGCGGCTCAGCCTGAGCGCCGTCCCCAGCACCTCCCGCTGCCCCTCGGGGTCGAGCATGGACGTGGCCTCGTCGAGCACCAGGCACCGCGGCCGCATG
>DATHLI010000252.1:0-1974 GCA_035488355.1 bacterium
TGCGTCCCGCGCGGTGGGAGTGGCAGTCGAGGTTCACCGCGACCGGGAGGCTGGCGATGTGGGTAGGGTGGCTCTCGACGTGCACCGCGAGCGCAGTTACCCGTCCCCCGAATCCTGCCGGGCCGATCCCGAGGTCGTTGATCCGGCGGAGCAGATCCGCTTCGACCTCGGCGAGCCGCGGGTCGGGGTGGGGCTGGCCGACCGGCCGGAGGAGCGCGCGCTTGCTCAGCAGCGCCGCCTGCTCAAACGTCCCGCCCATCCCCACGCCGACGATGAGCGGGGGGCTCGGGTTCGGCCCGGCTTCGGCGATCGAGCGGGTCACGAACTCCGCCGCGCCCTCGTAGCCGTCGGAGGGGGTGAGCATCGCGAGCCGGCTCATGTTGTCGCAGCCGGCGCCCTTCGCGAGCATCGCCAGGTCGAGGCGGTCTCCCGGGACGATCCGATAGTAGATGATTGCCGGGGTGTTGTCCTGGGTGTTCACCCGGTCGAGGGGTCCGCGGACGATCGACGCCCGGAGGTACCCCTCCCGGTATCCCTGCCGGACGCCCTCGTTGATCGCGTCCTCGAGCGTCCCGTTTGTCACGTGCAGGTCCTGGCCGAGATCAGCGAAGATTACCGCGCTGCCGGTGTCCTGGCAGATCGGGAACCACTTCTCGCGGGCGACGCGGGCGTTCTCGAGCAGCCGGTCGAGGACCGAGCGGCCGATCTCGGATTCCTCGATCGCGCGGGCGCGCTCCAGGGCGGCCAGCATGTCCGCGCCCATCCGATGGTTGACCGTGATGCAGAGGTCGCGGACCGCCCGAGTGATGGCGGCGGCATCGAGCGTCCGCATCGTTGTACCACGTGGTCGCTGCCGCGTCTTGCGCCGCCCCGAGGCTCCGGACGGCCTCGATCGCGGAGGGCCCCGCTTGGCCATCTTAGAGCACCCCTTCCTCGGCGAGCCGGGCGAGCGCATCGTCGTCGAGCCCGAGCCAGCCGCGGTAGATCTCCCGGTTGTGCTCCCCGAGTCTCGGGCCGGGGTGGGTGACCGCCCCGGGCGTCCCCGAGAACTTCGGGACCACGCCCACCATCTGGATCTCGCCGAGCTCCGGGTCGTTGACCGTGATCACGTCTTCGCGGGCGGCGTACTGAGGGTCCTCGAGGATCCGCGGCACGTCGTACACGGGACCGGCCACCGCGCCGCTCTCCCCAAGGCGCGCCAGGATCTCCTCCTGGCTCCGGCCGGCCATCCACTCGCCGATGATGGCGTCCAATTCCCGGCGGTGCTCGACCCGCGCCGCGTTGTCGGAAAACCGGGGATCGGCCGGCAGGTCCGGCCTGCCGATCGCCGCCGCCAGCCGCTCGAAGACGCGCTGGCTGGTGGCCGATACCGCGATCCACGCGCCGCCGGCGGCGCGGTAGAGGTTGCGGGGCGCGGCGTCCGGGAATTCATTTCCCGCCCGCTGCGCGAGGACCCCGAGGGCCGTGTACTGCGTGACGTACGGGACGAGGAGCCGGAAGAGGGGCTCGTAGAGGCTGACATCGATCACCTGGCCGCGGCCCGACGACGCGCGGTGATGGATGGCCGTCATCACCGCGAGGGCGCCTGTCAGGCCCGCCACTTCATCGGCCAGGGGGATGGCCGGCACGAGCGGTGGGGAGTCGGGGAATCCGGTGATCGCGACGAGTCCGGTCATGGCCTCGGCCACCGTGCCGAACCCCGGGCGGTGCCGGTACGGCCCGGTCTGGCCGAACCCGGAGATCCGGAGGACGACCAGACGCGGGTTCCGCTCCAGGAGGCCTTCGGGGGCCAGCCCCCACCGCTCCAGCGTCCCCGGCCGGAAGTTCTCCACGAGGACGTCGGCGCGCCCGACGAGATCGGTCAGGATCCGCTGGCCGCGCGGCGCGCTGAGATTGAGGGTGATCGACTTCTTGTTCCGCGAGACGACTTTCCACCAAATGGACTGTCCGGAGATGAACGGGCCCCACGACCGC
>DATHLI010000253.1:0-5016 GCA_035488355.1 bacterium
GTGGGGGAGACCCGGGTGCCGGGGGCGGGGAGACTGGAGAGGGCCGAGGACTGGATATAGATCCACCCGGAACCGGATTTGGCGGGCAGGTTAAACGTTCCCGTGTACGTCGCGCCCGCGGCCAGGGTGATGGTGTCCCCCAGGTTGGCGTTGTTGAGGGCCGACTGGAAATTGCCGCCGGCCGGGACCGTGATGACGCTCCCCGACGGGGGGGCATAGGTCGTGTTGAGAAAGATCTGGGGCAGCGCCGGCAAGGCTTGCGCTTGAGCCGCGAACCGCGGCGGGAACAGGGGCGGGATCGGCACCGTCATGGCGATCAATACCAGCCACGCCGCGGCGGTCCGTACGTATGTACGGAAAGGCATAACGGCCTCCCTCATCCAACGGAAGGCCCCCATGTCCCGGAGAACCTGTCCTTCCTTCGGTAACCCCGCTGACCTCGTCAAGAGGTCCGGAGGCTTTGCGTCCCCGAGTCACCTCGGGTTTGCCTTTATCGGGAAGGAGCCTTTCCGCGATTACTAGGACTACCTCACAGCTGAGGTATTCACCCTAGCGTCAGGGATACTATTCCCTAAGGTGAGTCCCACTAGACTTTATTATCTTGTATCACTATACAATTGGAGGATATTAAGGGGAGGTTTTCCTTCATAAAAGTCCAGAGTCCCTCTTAACTGCTTAGGCCAGATCTGCGGGGAAAATCAGATGCCTTTCCAAATGCTCCTCGGAAGACCCCGGATCCAGCCGGATGGCCTGAGGCCAGCTCCCATCCTCGGGGCCGGTCCGCTAGATTCTCCTACTTCTGCCCCGGCGGCTCTGGCGGTGGGGGTGGCGGCGGGGGTGGCGGCGGGGGCGGGGGCGGCAGCGCAGCGCTGCCGGTGACGATTGCGGTGGACGTGGTGCCGTTCCAACTGAAGTTGATGGTCGCCCCGTAGGCGCCGACCGCTATGGGGTTGAACTCGACGACGATTGCCTGGCTGCCGCCCGGACCGAGAACGAATGAACTGCCGGAGACCACTCTGAACGGATCACTACTCGAGACTGCTCCGGTAACCGTGCCCCCACCAGGATTCACGGCGAGGAACGAACGGTCTGCCGACCCTCCAATGAGCACCGATCCGAAGTCCTGGGCCGCGGGTGTGATCACCAGGGCCGGAGGAGCATTAGGGTTGGTGATACCGGAGATGACGTTCGCCGTGGCCGCGTCGATCGCGTCGATGTCGGCGCCGACGTCCCTGCCGTCGGTGGCGGCGTTATGATAGGGGCTTCCGGGGACGAGGTGATAGTCCTCACCGCCGTAATAGGCGTTGACGATGGGGGTCACCCCCGGCGGGAACCAGTTGTCGGGGGGATAGGCCGACGTGTTCCCGTTCAACAGAATGTTGCGGGTGAACACGACGCCGGGGAAGGAGGTCGCCAAGGCCGCGGCCGGGTCCGTGGCCGGGTCCGCGGCAACGGCCCCGACCCCCGAGGCGGCTTCGGAGGACACGTTGCCGTCGCCGATGTTGTTCGTGAAGACGAGCCCCGTGTTCGGCGTGTGATTGACCACCGCCGCGTGCAGCACATCGCCGCTCTGGAAGGCCGTGTTGTGATCGAAGATCGCGCCCGTCACTCCGTCCCGCATGATCACAAGCGCGCCGAACCAGTAGGCCGCGCCATTCTCCGGGAAGGAGCCGATGCCGTAGATCAGGTTGTTCTGGATGAGCACGCGCTGAAGGGGTCCGCTCGGATGGGTGTAGTCGGTCCCCAACATGAAGAACCCGTTCGTGGCCTGGCGGACGATGTTGTGCGTGAACGTGACGTCCTCGACAACCGTCCAGGGCGCGGCGCCGGTCTGGTTGCGCGGGGTGAACTGGATGGCATGCCCGTCATGGTCGGACTGCTTCCAGGAGTGCTCAAAGATGTTGCCGTCGATGAGCACCCGGCGGGCATTCTTCAGTTCGAAGACCTCTTTGACGGTCACGAGCGTCCCGGCGTATGACGGATCGAACTCCCGCCACGCGAGGCGCTTGGTCATGTAGTTGCCGCGGACCTCGATGTCGGCCGGCACGAGGCCGGAGATTGCCGGATCCTCCCCGCCGAACATGACGCTCTGCCCGGCCGCCTCGATGAAGTTGTTCGTGATCTTGTAGGGCCCGGCCCCGTTCACGATCTTGAGCGCCGTGGTTTCGTTGGCGCTGGGATCGCTGGGCACCACCGGGGCCCTCCAGTTCGACAGATACGAGTCGATCACGGCCATGGACCGGCCGTCGAGCAAGAGGCCCCACAGCGTCCCCCCCTGGTTGTCATCGCCGTGGATGTAGCAGCGGTCGAAGATGAGGTCGTGCGGGAGCGCCGAAATCGATGTCGCGTCCGTGCCGGTCTGGATGAGCGTATGCTGCACGGCCCCGGCGGCTGGGCTGAACTCGATCCCCACGAACCGGAACTGATGCGCCCCCGGCGCGCCCCAGAGCGCGAGGCTCCCCGACGGGCCCAGGATCTTGGGCATCAGGCCGGCCAGCACCGGGGAGACGCGGTTTCCGGGGGCGGGCAGGCTCGAGAGCGCCGAGGATTCGATATAGATCCACCCGGCGCCGGATTTATTGGGCAAGGTGAACGGCCCTGTGTACGTGGCACCCGCCGCCAGCTGGATGGTGTCGCCCGGGTTGGCGCTGTTGAGCGCTCCCTGAAAGTCGCCGCCGTCGGCGACCGCGATCGTGTTCCCCGACGTGGGCGTGAAGGTCGTGTCGAGGTATACCTGGGGCAGCGCCGGTAAGACGACCTGCGCTTGAGCCGCAGACCGCGGGGGGGACAGAGGGGAGATAGGGGCCGTGGTGACGATCAGAGCGCAGCAGATCGCGGTGAGACGGCCGTATACGCGCAAAGACATAGGCCTCCTCCCGTCAACGCGGACGGCCCCGATGTCCTGAACGCGTTCTACCTTCAGCAACCCGGCCGACCATCGCGAGAGGTCCCGTGGCTTTGCGTCCCTGAGTCACCTCAGGTTTGCCAAATGGTTCGTGACGGAGCCTATCCGCGACACTAATATTGCGTCTCTATTCTAAGGTATTTACCCTGGGTTTGGCTAGCATAAACCTAGTGGTCTAACCTGACACGGGCCCAGCCGCACCCGAGGCTCGCGGGCCGGATACCCGAGGGTGATCCCTTCTTACCTTAGTGCCGGCCCAGGAGCACCGCGGCGTCAGGCACCACGGCCACAAGCATGAGGACCAGGAGGATGAGGGGAATCGCGGCGATGTAGGCCATCGCCAGCCGCTCGAACCGGAGGTTCATATAGTAGGCGCCGATCAAGCTGGCTTTCATGAGCGCCAGGACGATCAGGAAAATCGCGCGCAGCCACGGGGCGATATGAAACACCAGGATCAGGCTCACCTCGATCGCGGTGATGGCGATGAGGACGATCCAGGCCGTCAGGTACAGCCGGGTCAGGCCCTGAGGCTCTTCGGTCATTGGTGGCCGCCCTCCCAGCGACGGATCCGTCCCGTGCGCATCAGAGCAGGTAGATCGACGACCAGATGAATACCCATACCAGATCGACGAACCCCCAATAGAGCCCGGCGACCTCCACCCCTTCCGCCGATGAGCGTCCCCGCGCCACCCGGTCGGCGATGGCCCACAGGTACACGATGCCCGCGAGGACGTGGGCGCCGTGCAGCCCCGTGATCACGAAGAAGCTGAAGCTGAACGCCGGGACCCCCCACGGGTTGCCGGTGAGGCGCGCCCCTTCGGCGATGAAGTGCGACCACTCCTTCGCCTGCATTCCGGCGAACAGGAGGCCGGCGAAGATGGTGGCGGCGAGGAACCAGACGGTCTGCCGGCGCTCCCCACGCCGGATGGCGTACACGGCCATCGCCATCGTCGTGCTGCTGCAGATGAGGATCACCGTCATCGCGGCGACGAAGTGCAGATCGATGATCTCGAGCCGGTTCGGCCAGGTCCGGCCGGCGAGGCGGGTGACCCAGAGCCCGATCAGCATCGCGGCGAAGGTCATGGCGTCCGAGATCAGGAACAGCCACATCATCAACTTGGGCCAGCCGACGTCCCACGGGGAACGGCCGCCCCCCCATCGCGTCCCGAGGGTTTCCCGCTCCCTGGTCCCGACTGCGCCGGTCATCGTCTCAGGCCGCTCCTCTCGCGGTTACAGCCAGTACAGCAGCATGAACACGTACACCCACAGCCCGGTCAGGAAATGCCAGAAGAGCGCGACCATGTTGATCGGCGTCGATCCCTCCGGAGGCGCGGCCTCGCTCCACACCCGCGGCAGGATCACGCCGAGCGCGACGAGGCCGCCGAGCAGGTGCGCGCCGTGGGCGCCGGTGAGCAGGTAGAAGAAGGAACTGTGAGGATTGCTCGAGAGATAGATCCCCTGCCCGATGAGCTGCCGCCATGCCAGCAGCTGTCCGGCGAGGAATGCGAGGCCGAGCCCCCACGCCGCGGTGACGTCCCGGCGGAAGCCGGCGAGATTCCCCCGCCGGAGGCCCCGCCGGCCCCATTCGAGGACGGCGCTGCTCGCGAGCAGGACCCCCGTATCGAGCCACAGGACCGGCGGAAGCGGGACCGCCGGCCAGGTCCCGTCCTGCCGGTGGCCGAGGTAGGTCGTGGTGAACGCCACAAACAGCATGGCGATCGCCGCGAGGGCGAACCCGAGTCCAAGGGTCACCGTGCTCGCCGGCACTGGTTTTCCCGGCGGCCACGCGCCTTCTCCATCGGACGGGCCCCGGCCGCCGGGCCCGAGCGGGCGCCGCGACCGGGACACGCGGGGGCCGGAGCGGCCCGGTCTGTCGCGCCGGCCGAAGACCGACCTCGTCCGTTCGGGGAGCTCGGTCGGCATGGCTATGCCGCCCCGCCGCCGTGGCGGCCGGCGTACGCCGGCGCGGCGGGCACCGTCTGCGGGATATAGTCCTCCGGCGCGCCCGGCACAGCGTAGTCGTAGGGCCACCGGTACACCACCGGCGTCTGGGGCCAGTTGCCGTGGGGGGGCGGGGAGTCCGCGGTCCATTCGAGCGTGTTGGACTGCCA
>DATHLI010000254.1:0-1518 GCA_035488355.1 bacterium
CGCGCGTGGACCCCGCCGATGTATCCGGCGCCGAGGATGCCGATCTTGACCGCCATCGCGTCTACGCCTTCTCCCGGACCGCCCCAAACGTGAGCGCCGAGATGACGTACCGCCGGGCGGCCAGCAGCAGGACCACCGGCACGAGCGCGGAGATCACCCCGACGGCCGCCATCTGGTTCCAGATGATCTCGAATTCGGTCACAAAGCTCCAGACCGCGATCGAGAACGTCTGCGAGCGCGGCGTCGCGGTCAGGATCAGCGCGTAGAGAAACTCGCTCCAGCTCAGCGCGAAGGTGATCACCGACGCCGCCAAGAGGCCCGGGGAGAGCATCGGGAGGAGGATCTGGAAGAACGCCCGCCACCGGCCGGCCCCGTCCGCGAGCGCCGCTTCCTCCACCTCGGGGGGGATCTCCGAGAGGAACCCCTTCAGCATCCAGACCGCGAACGGCAGCGAGAAGGCCGCGTAGATGAAGACGAGGGCGAGGAGGCGGTCGTAGAGCCCCACCGCCCGCATCGTCGCGAAGATCGGGATCACCACCACCATCGAGGGGAGGAAGCGCAGGCTCAACAGCCACGAGAGCAGCCCGCGCCGGAAGGACGCCGAGACCTGAAGGCGGGTCAGGGGATACGCGATCAGCAGCGCGAGCGCGAGCGTGAGCAGGACCGCGGCCAGGCACACCACCAGGCTGTTCCGGAGGAGCACCCAGTCCCCCGCGCCGAGCAGCGCGGCCCGGTACGCCTCCAGACTGGGGTGCACGGGCCACAGCGTCGGCGGCTGCGTGTAGAGCTCGGGGGTCGGCTTCAGCGAGGTCGAGAGCATCCACGCGAACGGGAAGAGGTACACGACCGCCAGCGCCGCGAGCGCGATCAGCACGGCGGTGCGCCACGGGGAGCGGCGGCCGGCCATCAGGCCACCTCCTCGGACAGATACCGGCCGAACACCCCAAAGAGGACCGACACCACGAGCACGATGTAGAGGGCCAGGGCCGAGGCGTAGTTGAGGTTGCTGAACTTGAACGCGATCTTGTACAGGTAGAGGCTCAGGAATTCCGTGGCGGCGCCGGGCCCGCCCATCGTCAGCACCTGCACGTGGTCGAAGACCCGCAGCGTGTCCGTACAGCGAAACACGAGCACGAGGAGCAGGAGCGGCTTGAGGTAGGGGATCTCCATCGCCCGGAACCGGGCCCACCCGCCGGCCCCATCCACTTCCGCCGCCTCGATCACATCGGCCGGAACGGCCTGGAGGCCGGCAAACAGCACCAGGAACACGAACGGCATCCACTGCCAGACGTCCACGCTGATCACCGAGAACATCGCCATGGCCGGCGAGGACATCCAGAGGATCGGCGGTCCGTGATAGCCGAGCGTGCGCAGCAACACGTTGAGGATGCCGTATTCCGGGATGTACATCAGCCGGAAGCTCACCCCGGCGGCCACCGGCGGCGTGACCATCGGCACGATGAACAGCAGGTAGGTGAGCGTCCGGCCGAGGACGCTGCGGATCGTGCGCTGGACGGC
>DATHLI010000255.1:0-1558 GCA_035488355.1 bacterium
GGGCGCGCGGGTCCGGTACACGACGATCCAGAACTGGTCGAAGAACGTCTACAACCTCGTCACCAAGCGGGCCGTGGCGTACCGCGACGCGACGATGGAGTGGGTGGACGGCAACCTCGGCAGCAAGCTGACGATGAAGTACCCGAGCGTCTACATGCTCGAGCCGGGGGCCAAGGCGGAGATCCTCTCGATCGCGTTCGCCGGCGAGGGGCAGCACCAGGATCCCGGCGGGAAGGTGATCCACGCCGCCCCGCACACCCAGTCGTCCGTCGTCAGCAAGTCGATCAGCAAGTCCGGCGGGCGGGCCGGCTACCGGGGTCTGGTGAAGATCTACCCGGGCGCGCGGGGCAGCAAGTGCGCGGTGCGCTGCGATGCGCTGATCCTCGACGAGCGGTCCAGGTCGGACACCTACCCGACGATGGAGATCGACGAGGACGATGTGCAGGTGACCCACGAGGCGACCGTCTCGAAGGTCTCGGACGAGCAGCTCTTCTACCTGATGAGCCGCGGGATCAACCAGGATGAGGCGATGAACATGATCGTCCGCGGGTTCATCGAGCCGATCGCCCGGGAGCTGCCCATGGAATACAGCGTGGAGCTCAACCGGTTGATCGCGCTGGAGATGGAAGGGTCGGTCGGCTAACCGCCGGCTGCTCCCGCACGAGAAGAAGCACGGCGCGGCGCCGGGGTTCGCCGGGCAGGCGCCTGGAGGCACCGGGGAGGGCAGGGCGGCTGCTCTGCCCTCTTCCGCCGCCTGCAAGGATGGAGGGAATCCGTGAGTGAGAGTTCCGCGGCGCCGGCGATCACGTTGAGCCGGTCCCTGGTCGAGGAGATGAGCGGGGCGGCCGGCGAACCGGCCTGGCTCCGCGACCGCCGTCTCGCGGCCTGGGAGGCGTTCGTCCGCCTCCCGCTGCCGTCCGCGAACGACGAGGAGTGGCGGCGCACCGATATCAGCGCCCTCGATCTGGACGCGTTTGATGTCCTGCCCCACAGCGTGCAGAAGGGCCGGGTGCCGGCCCCGCTGGCCGCTCTGGTCGGCGATCCGGCCGGCGCGGCGGGACTGCGCCTCGTGGTGAACGGGGTCCAGATCGAGGAGCGGCTGGCGCGCGACCTCGCGCAGCGCGGGATCATCTTCACCTCGCTCTCCCAGGCCGTGGCCGCGCATCCCGATCTCGTCCGGCCGTACCTCGGCACGGTCGTGCGGGACGACGAGAACAAGTTCCGCGCGCACCACGGGGCGCTGTGGAGCGGCGGCACGTTCCTCTACGTGCCCAAGGGGCTGGAAGTCGACCTGCAGCTGGTGACGGGCACGTGGCTGGACCGCGAGGGCGCTGCGTTCCTCCCGCACACCCTGGTCGTGGCCGAGGAGCGCAGCCGGGCGACGCTCGTCGAGGTCTTCGGGTCCGCCGAGGGATCCGCGCGCGCGCTGGTCAACCACGCGGTCGAGTTGATCCCCAAGGCCGGCGCGCAGATCCGCTACGTCAACCTCCAGGAGTGGGGGCGGCAGCTGTGGGAGTTCGGCATCGTGCGCGCGGTCCTGGAGCGCGACTCCACGGTC
>DATHLI010000256.1:0-7166 GCA_035488355.1 bacterium
AAGCGCACGCGCCACCCGTACCATATGTACGACGCGATCCAGGGGCAGCCCGAGGCGTTTGTCCGGGTGGCCGGCCGGAACGACGCGGAGGCTGGCCGGTTCGCGGCGCGCGCCGCGTCCTGCGACCGGCTCTTCCTCGTCGGCACGGGCACCTCGTCCCACGCCGCCCTGATCGGCGAGCACATCCTGCGCGCGTACGGCGGGGATCTGCCGGTCCACGCGTACCAGGCGTTCGACTTTGCCCTCTACGGCCCGCGGCTCGGAGCGAAAGACTGCGTCGTCGGGATCAGCCACCGCGGCAATAAGGACTATACCGTCCGCTCTCTGGGTCGGGCGAAGGACGCGGGCTGCCTCACGGCGCTCGTGACCGGCGAGGGGAATGTCGCGACGAGGCCGGAGGCCGACGCCGTCTTCGTGACGGTCCCCCAGGAGGTCTCTTCGGCCCACACGATCAGCTACACGGCCTCGCTCGCGGTGCTGTCAACTCTGGCCGGGCACCTCGGCCGGCGCCGGACGGGCGCGCGGCTCCTCCCGGAGTCGGTGCTGTCCGAGCGCGTGCCCGCGGCCATCCGCAAGGCGCTCGCGACCGAGCGCGACATGGCCGGGTGGGCCCGCGAGCACGTCGGGCGAAGGCGGATCTGGATCGTCGGCGGCGGCCCGAGCGCGGTCGTGGCGCACGAGGTCGCGCTGAAGATCAAGGAGGCCGCGTACTTGATGGCCGAAGGACTGGCGGTCGAGACGATGCTGCACGGCCCGTTCCAGTGCACGGATCCGAAGGACGTGTTCGTCCTGGTCGCGCCGGCGGGCGCGGCGCAGGCGCGCGTCGCCGAGCTGGCCGGCATGATCACCAAGATCGGGGCGGCCTATCTTGTCGTGGGCGACGGCACGGGGGAATCTATACGGCCGGGCGCCGCGGGGTGGTGTGTCGTACCCGAGGTGCCGGAGCCGTTCACGGCGCTCGTCGGTCTTGTTCCGCTCCAGCTCTTCACGTATCACCTGGCGCTGGAATGCGGGACGAACCCGGACGTCTTTCGCCGCGACGACCCCCGGTTCGCCCGCGCCCTCGAGCCCATCAAGCTCTAAGCGCCGTCATGGTCGGGTTGGGGCTGCGTCTGGCCGCGGAGCGCCGCTGAGATGGAGCGGCGGCGGTATGCCACCGGCACGCCGTGGGAGCCCATCGTCGGCTACTCACGCGCCGTTCGGGTCGGACCCTTCGTGCATGTCTCGGGCACCACGGCCACCGATGCCTCCGGCAAGATCGTGGGCGCCGGGGACCCGTACGTCCAGACCGTGCAAATCCTCCGGAACATTGACGCGGCGCTGCGGGCCCTGGGCGCCACGCTACAGGATGTCGTCCGGACCCGGATCTACGTCACCGACATCAGCCGCTGGGAGCAGATCGGCCGCGCGCACGGTGAAGTCTTCCGGGACGTCCGGCCGGCGACCAGCATGGTGGAAGTGCGCCGGCTGATTGCTCCCGAGATCCTCGTGGAGATCGAGGCCGACGCCGCGGTCGCGGAAGAGTAGTCTCGCGCTCAGGCCTCTGCCGAGAAGACGCGCCCTCTGGGCTCCGGTCCGGCGGCGACCACGATGGCGAGCGCGACCAGCGCCATCGCGATGGTGATCCCGATCGACTGCCCGAGGGACATGCCGCCCCGGTGGAACAGCGCCTGGAGGGTCGGCGTGAACGACCCGATCGCCGCCCCGACATGGTAGGCGGCGCCCGGGCCGGCGCCGCGCGCCGCCGTGGGGAAGCGCTCGGCGAGGTAGGCCGGAGCCACCCCCCACAGGCCCACCCCGATGGCGCCTTCGAGAATGCCGCCGATCAGGACCTGCGTGTGATTGAGGGTCAGCGCGTACCATGGGATAAACGCGAGGCCCACGATGGCGAAGAGGACGAGGGTGGTCCTGCGCCCGAGACGCTCCGAGATCGGCCCGGCGGTCCAGTACCCGGCGATGCTCCCCAGGTTCAACAGGACCAGGAACAGCGTCTTCTGCCCCACGGTGAGATGCAGCTCGGTGCTCAGGAAGGTCGGCCAGAATGAGGAGATCGCATAGTACGAGAACATCATGGCGCCCATGACGAGAAAGGCGTGGATGGTCGTGCCGATCAGGTCCGGACGAAACAGGCGCAGCAGCGACACTTGATCCGAGCGGCCCTCCCGGCGCAGCTTCTCGCGCCGCGCGAGCCAGACCGGTGACTCCGGCACGCGGCGGCGGATATAGAGGACCAGCAGCGCCGGCAGCGCGCCGACCCAGAAGAGCGCCCGCCAGCCCCACAGCGGGAACACCACAAAGTACACGATCGTGGCCAGCAGATACCCGACCGGCCAGCCACCCTGCAGGAATCCCGAGGCGATCCCGCGGGATCGCTGGGGCCAGCTCTCCATCGCGAGCGGGGTCCCGGCCGCCCACTCGCCGCCCATGCCCACCCCAAACAGCAGCCGGAGGACCAGGAACGTCGAGTAGTTCGGAGCGAACCCGGAGAGGAGCTCGAAGAACGAGAACGCGATAATGGACACCATCAAGGGGAGCCGGCGCCCGACTCGATCGGCCCACGTCCCCACCAGCACCCCGCCGATCAGGCGGCAGAAGAGCGTGCCGGTGATCACCGCCCCCATCGCGACGAGGCTGACGCCGAAGGTCCCGGCAATGTTCCCGAGCACCAACAGGAGAATGGTGAAGTCGAACGCGTCGAGCACCCAGCCCGCCCAGGCTGCGAACAGCGTCCGCCGCTGCTCGGGTGTGACTTCGGCCCACCATGAGGCCTGTGCGCGGGTCCCCATGGTCATCGTCAGGTCCATGTCAGCTCCCCCCTTCGCACCGAAAAGTTATGGGACGCGCTACTTCATGCCGATCCTCTTGGCGATATCGGGATTGAGCGCGTAGAGGCCAACCGCCTCGCCGACGGCCAGGATGTGGTTCTCCATCGCCCTGAGCGCTTCGGGTCCGTCGACCTTCCCGTGCAGCGCGAGCATCGAGACGTTGAGCGCGTACACCATGAAGTGGTAGTGGTGCGGGATCTCATCGTTCCAGGGCGGGCAGGGGCCATCGTACCCGCCGTAGTTGCCCGCCATCGCCGGGTTGCCGGCGAAGAAGGAGCCGTAGTCGTTGATCCCGCGGTTGCCGTACTTGGTCATGCCCGGCTTCTTTCCGTGGGGCGTGACGCCGCTCGAGTCCGCGCCGGCTGGGATGCTGGTGGTCGCCGCCGGGATATCGACCAGAATCCAGTGGTAGAAGTTGATGCGCCTCAGGCTGGCGGGGATGGTCTGGCCTTCCTTGTTGACGACGTCAAAGGCGGACGGCACATCGGGGTCGACCACGATCACGGCGTAGGACTCCGTGCCCGGGGGCCCCTTGGACCAGGAGATCTCCGGGTTCTTGTTGGGGCCCAGGGTCACGCGGCCCTTCGTGGCCGGGACGCAAAAGGCGAACTGGCCGGGGATGGGCCCATTCGGCTTGACGCCCGAGACGGTGACGTCGATCACGGGCGCCCCCGCCGCCCGGCCGACGAGGTTGTCGCCCACCGGCCCGGCCGGGCCGCCGAACGCCAGGAGCCCGCCCACCACAAGGAGCGCGGTCCCCCACATGGTCTTCCGGTCTCGAGCCATCTCCTTCCCTCCTTCTTTTCTCGATTGCGACGTCGAGGTCCGGCCGGCCGCCGCCGCGATGCGCCGGCTCAGCGGAACACCCCGCGGGCCGCGCCCCACAGGAGCACGACTCCCAGCACGATCCGGTACCAGACGAAGATCCAGCTCGTGTGCTCCTTGAGGTAGCGCACCAGCCCCCACAGCGCGAGATAGGACGCCGCGCTGCCCGAGGCCAATCCCAGCGCCAGCAGCGCCCAGCCGTGGGCGTGCAGCCCGGCCTTGCGGAGGCTCAAGAGCTCCACGAGTCCCGCCAGCGCGATCGCCGGCAGGCCGAGGAGAAACGAGAACCAGGCCGCGGTGGCGCGCTCCATCCCCAGGGCCAGCGCGGCCGTCAGCGTGGAACCGGACCGGGACACCCCCGGCACCAGGGCGAACGCCTGGGCGATCCCGACGGCGATGCCGTCCCCCAGGGTCAGATCGGCTTCGCGGCGCCTGGTCCGGCCCGCGTTGCTCTGCCCGTAGCGCTCGGCGAGCGCCAGCAGGGCGCCCATGACGACGCACGCCCACCCGATCACCGCGATGTTCCGCAGGGGCGACCCGCACCCCTCCAGCGTCCTCTTCAGCGCAAGCCCGGCAATCGCGATCGGCAGCGTGCCGAGGACGATTCCGGCCGTGATCCGGAACGAGCGATCCTGCCAGTCTCCCCGCCGCGCCGCGTCCGCCGCGCGCCCGGCGATGCGGAGGGCGTCCCCGCCCAGGAAGCTGATGACGGCGAGGAGGCTGGCCAGCTGCATGGCGGCGGAGAAGGCCGACCCTGGATCCGGCCAGCCCAAGAGGCTCGGAATGATGCGGAGGTGCGCCGTGCTGCTGATGGGCAGGAGCTCGGTGATCCCCTGGACGATCCCCAGGATCACCATCCGCCAGGGTCCGAGCTGCGTGAAACTGATATTGACCTGACCGGCTTCCGCGCAGGGGGCGGGCGTCATCAAGTCCCTCCGTGCAGGTTTCACGAAAAGTTCGCCCCCGAGGCGGTCGAAGCCCTGCAGTGTTTTCCCGCTTTTGCATGGTGAAATGTCTGGGGGAGGAAGGCCGGGTCTTCAAGGACCCCGACGCCTGGCGCCGGGGTCCCGTCCTCTAAGGGGCCTGCCGCAGGGCTGCGATCTGCGCGGCCGCTGCTTCCGTCGCCCGCTCGAGGTCCTCGCGTTCCGGGCCGGGCGGAGGGATCGCGTTCCCGATTCGCACGGTGACGGGCCGCCGCCGCGGCATGATCCGGCCGAGAGGAAGGGCGTCCGCGGTCCCGATGATCGCGACCGGGATCAGGGGCGCGCGCGCGCGGGCGGCCATGAGCGCCGCGCCCCGATGGAACGGGCGGAGCCGGCCGTCGGGGCTGATGCCTCCCTCGGGAAAGACGATGAGCAGCGCGCCATCCCTCAGCGCCTGCAGGCTGCGCTTGAGCGCCGTGGCATCGACGGCGCCGCGGTTGAGGGGAATCGCCAGCGGGCCGTAGGCCCGCATCACCAGGCGCACCCCCCGCATCCGCCACAGCTCTTCCATCGCAAGAAACGCCGGCTTCCGCGGCAGCGCAAGCGGGAGGATGATGGGGTCGAGCCAGCTGATGTGATTCGCAACGATCACGGCGGCCCCGGTTCGCGGCAGCCGCTCCTCACCGATCACCGTCAGGCGAAACACCGCCCGGGCGAACGCCCGGACGGCCACATAGAGAACGCGGTAGAGAATGCCGTCCAGGAGAATCCTCAGGCTTGGGGTGGGACCGGGCGGGACGCTACGATCCCTGCACCGGGTCTCCGGGCCGGATCACCCCACCGGTGAGGATCTGCGCGCGCAGGCCTCCCCTGTGGACCAACCCGGCTCTCACGCCTTCGCGTGTGAGCCCTTCGAGGTGGCCGCAGGGCTCGCACAGGCGGATCCCCTTCAGGTTGATCGAGCCCACAGTGAACTCCCGGCCGACCAGCTGGTTGAGCGGCACCCCTCGGGTGGCGATGTTGCGGCGGCTGTCCCCAGGATCCAGCGCCACGCGATAGTCGCGATTCAACGCTTCGATCGCCTCGATTTCGATCAGCGTGACCTCGCGGTCGGGCCCGGGCTTCTCTGAGTACGTCCCCTTCCGGTGGAAGTAGCGGTCCCCTTCCAGGCCCTTCCCCGGAACGGCGCGCACCTCCTTGACCGGGATCATCTTCCCGGCCGCGTCCGAGGCGATATGGATCGCAACGACGGTTCCTTTGAACACCGGCTCAGGCTCCCTTCGCCGTCCACCCTGTGGGGTGCCCGGCAGCGCGTCTCGTTAGCCATATTTTGCAGTGGCCATCCAGATCCTGCGCCCGCCGGGGTCCGCTTGTTGCTGGTCCGCCACGGGCGCGAGATCTGCAGGGCCGCCCGCGCTGCGTCTGCCCGGGTGCGCGGGCAGTGCGACTTCTTCGCCGCGTCACCACACGCGGACCAAAGGGGAGGTTCGCGAGGGCGGAGGATGTGCGGCTCCGGCCTAGAACTGGCCTAGAACTAGGACTGGAAGATACCGGAAGCTCAGGTACGAGCGAACCAGGCCCGGCTCCGCGCGCCGTCGGTGCCCTTGCGGCGTCATCGGCCGGTCGGTGAGCGCAGGACGCCGGAAAAGGAAAGAGGTGAGAGGCGTGCGAATGGCTCCGTCCGCCCGGATCCTGTGTGTCCTGCTGCTTTTTGCCGCGCTTTCCGTCTACGGAGGGGCCGCCGCCGTCGTCCGCGCGAGTCCGGACGCGCGTTCCGGCATCCAGGGTTTTCCCGCCATGGCGTATGGTGGTGCGCCCGGGGGCTCCGTCAAGGCCTGGGTCACAGCCGCCGCGCTGGGGCGCGGGGTGAACTTTGGCAACATGCTGGAGGGCGTCAACGAAGGACAGTGGCCTCCCTGGGGCGCCGTTCCCGTGCGGGACGAGTTCATCGACGTCACGGCCGCCGCCGGCTTCGCCACGGTGCGTTTGCCGGTGCGCTGGAGCAACCATGCGCTGGCGACGGCGCCGTTCACGATCGACCCGGCGTTCTTGACGCGGGTCGAATCGATCATCGACAAGTTGCTCGCCAAGGGCCTCTACGTCGTGCTCGACATGCACCACTACCACCAACTCACCGGCGATCACCTCGACAGCGGGGAGTTCGCGGTCAGCGCCAAAGTCCTGGACACACGCTTTGTCAGTCTCTGGCAGCAGATCGCCTCGCGCTTTAGCGATAAGAGCGACCATCTGCTCTTCGAGCTCTACAACGAGCCCCACGGGCGGCTCACGCCTTCAAGATGGAACGCCCTCGCGGCGCGGGCGCTCTCCGTGGTGCGGCAGAACAATCCGACCCGCATCGTCGTCCTCGCCGGAGCAAACTATGACCTCTCTTCCCTGAGCCTGCCCAATGACGCCAACATCATTGGCACGTTTCACGATTACTCTCCCCTCTCCTTCACCCATCAGGGCGCGGAGTGGGTATCGCCGCCCTGGCCCATCGGCGTGACCTGCTGCGACGACAGCCAGCGGGCGGCGGCCGTTGCGCCGATCGCGGCGGGCAAGGCCTGGTCGGACCAGTGGCACTATCCGGTCC
>DATHLI010000257.1:0-1690 GCA_035488355.1 bacterium
CGCCCCGAGCGCCCGGTAGGTCCGCACGTCATCGGCGGTCAGGGCGAGGATCCCCACCGGGACCCCGGCCTCGCGGCCGGCGCCGAAGATCCTCCGGATCGCCGCCTGGACATCCGGATGAGACACCGCTCCGGTGTGCCCCAGGCTCTGGGAGAGGTCGGACGGTCCGACGAACAGCACGTCCACGCCGGGGGTCCGGGCGATCGCCTCGACGGCCTCGAGGCCTCGCCGGGTCTCGATCTGGAGCACGCTGATTGTGGCGGCGTTGCTGGCCTTGACGTGGTCTGGGAGCGGCACCTTCCCCCACCATGCGGCCGCGGTCGCCCCCGCGAGGGACCGCGTGCCGGCCGGGGCGTACTTCGTGGCCGCGACCGCGGCGGCCGCCTGCTGCGGCGACTCGATCTGCGGGACCATCACCCCCACGCAGCCCACGTCGAGGGCCCGCAGGATCGTCTTCGGATGGTCCTCCGGCACGCGCGCCAGCGCCGGCACATTGACCGCGCGGCAGGCGCGCACGAGGCCTTCCAGGACGTGAGGGGTGACCGGACCGTGTTCCATGTCCAGCAGGAGGAAATCATATCCGGCGAGCCCGGCGATCTCCGCGACCTCCGGCGACGGCAGCGGCATGATCGTGCCGAGCACCGGCTCGCCGCGCTGGAGCCGTTCCTTGAGGGAAGTGGCGGTCATCGCACGCTCCTCGAGCGGGGATACGCCGGAAGAGTTCCATCCGGACCGCCGAAATTCCCTGCCTACGAATTACCGATCAGCACCCCGGCGAGGAACACGAGCATCCCGCCCACGATGACCTGGAGGAACGAAAGCCAGAAGCTCATGGCGAAGTACCGGTTGCGGATGAAGGCGATCGCCACCAGCTCGATGCCCACGACGAAGTAGGCGACCACGAGCGCGAGCTGCAGATGCGGGATCAGGAACGGCAGCGCGTGCATCAGGCCGCCGATCAGCGTCGCCACCCCGGTGATCGTCCCCCGGACCGCGGGGTGCCCGCGGCCGGTGAGCTTCCCGGTGTCGGAGAGCGCCTCCGCGAAGCCCATGCTGATCCCGGCGCCCAGCGCGGCGGCCGCGCCGATCAGAAACGCAGTGTGCGGATTGCGCGTCGCAAACGCGCTGGCGAACAGCGGCGCCAGGGTGGAGATCGATCCGTCCATCAGCCCCAGCAGCGCCGGCTGCACCACCTTGAGCAGGTACCCCGATCCCTGTGCCTCGTGGCTCCCCGCGAGGTCACCGGCCACCTGGCGGCCCGCTGCCATGACCTGCGCCCGGAGCCCTTCGGGAACCGGCATCAGCGTCCTCCCTTGTGCTGTCTGTGATGTCGCGCTCGCCGGCAGCGGGGGCAGAGGCCGTGCAGCTCGAATCTCACGGCGGACACGTGGAATCCCGCGCGGGCCGCCGCCCGCCGCTGCAGCGCCTCGAGTTCCGCGTCTGACACGTCGATGACCTGACCGCACCCACCGCAGACCAGGTTGACGTGCACACCGGCCTGACCGTCGTAGCGGCGGACCGGGCCGCTCACTTCCTGCACCAACCCCAGCCGGGCGAGCAGGTCGAGCGTGGTGTACACGGTCGCCGCGCTGATCCCGGGAAAGCGCCGGCGGACCTCCTCGTGGACCGCCGCCACGCTCGGGTGCGTGGTCCGCCCCACCACCGCCTCGTAGATCGCCATGCGCTGCGG
>DATHLI010000258.1:0-5468 GCA_035488355.1 bacterium
TTCGAAGCGCGATTCGGCCAGAGCCGGCACTTCCGCCGGCAGGTCGAACGGGGAACCCTCAAAGTCCGGGAGCACTCCTGAGCGACGATCCTCGCCGGGATGCAGGCGGCATCCCTCGGCATTCCGTTCCAACCGATCCGCGGGCTCCGCGGCACGGACGTGGCGAAGGCCGGCGGCTTCGTCACGGTGCGCGATCCCTACTCGGGCGAGGAGGTCTACGTGATTCCCCGCATCCGGCCGGACTGGGCCGTCCTCCACGTCCACGAGGCGGACGAACAAGGAAACGCCCGGATCTACGGCTCCCCAGGGTACGATCTGGTGATGGCCGAGGCGGCCGCGCGGGTGATCCTCACCGCCGAGCGCATCCTTCCCGCCGAAGAGTTCGCGGCCCATCCCGAGTTGACGAAGGTCCCGGGCCTTTTCGTCTCGGCGATCGTTCGGGTCCCGGGCGGCGCCTCCCCATGCGCCTGCATGCCCGATTACGATGTCGACGCCGCCGGGATCGGATCCTATTTGGACTCGGCGGAATCTGAGGCGGGCCTGCGCGTCTACCTGGAGCGGGTGAATCCATGAGGATGAAGCCGGCGGCGCCCGCGGGGCGCGCAGCGTAAGGCCGATCGATGCGAGGAGTGGAGCAATGGTAAGCCCGGACCCCCCGGTGTCCGACCTGATGGCGGTGGCCCTCGCCCGGACCATCCGCGACGGCGAGACGGTCGCTCAGGGGGTGGACAGCCTGCTGGCGTCCCTGGCGATCCTGCTGGCCCGCGCGACGCACGCGCCGTCGCTCACCTGGATCACGGTCGCCGGGGGTGTGAATCCCGCTCCCGGGACGCTCCCCGAGTCATCGGCGAGCCCCGCCTGGCTTCAGGGCACGCGCGCGATCCTCGGCAACCCGGAGTTCTACCGGCTGGCGATGCGCGGCGGCATGGACCGCATGTTTCTGGGGGCGGCCCAGATCGACCAGCACCTGCGGCTCAACCTCACGGTGATCGGCGATCGCGACCGGCCCCGGGTCCGCCTCCCCGGGGGCGGGGGCGCGGCCGTCTTGGCCCAGGTCATCCCGCACGTCGTCGTCTGGCGGACCAGGCATACGCCGGAGATCTTCGTCCCGAAGGTGGATTTCATCACCGCGCAGGGCAACGTCGAGGCGGTCGTGACGCCGCTTGGGGTGCTGCGGGCTCTGGACGGCCGCCTGGTCCTCGATGCACGGTTTCCCGGGGTGTCGCCCGAGGAGATCGCGGCCCGGACCGGATTCCCCGTGCTCCCGCCGGGCCCGGTCCCGGTGTTCGAGCCGACCGGCGTTGAACTCCGCATCCTGGGCGATCTGGATCCCGGGAGGCGTCGAGAACTCGAATTTACCCGCGCGCCGCGATAGCGGCGCGCAGGAGACGCGCCCCGGCTGGGGCGGAGGGGGTCAGGTCAGGGCCGGCCTGCGGTCGGCCCACGGGGCCGCCATCTCGAAGCCGGCCGCCGCCCGCAGCACCAGCGCGTCCTGCCGCCAGCCCCCGACGATCTGCAGGCCGATCGGCAGGCCCGACTCCGTCCAGCCGCAGGGGACGGAGATCGCCGGATGCGGGCTGAGGTTGAAGGCGAAGGTCGGGACCATCATGTCCAGGTGGTCGCGGATCTGGCGGCCCGCGATCTCCGCCGGCATCGGCGAGCCCAGCGGGGACGCGGGAATCGCCGCGGTGGGGAGGACGACGAGATCGTAACGCTCAAAGAATCGCCTCAGGCGGTGATGATAGGCCGACCGCTCGACCTCCGCGCGGGCGACATCCTGGATGGTCAGCGATCGGCCGAGCTCGAGGCGCCTGACGAGGATCGGGTCCATCTGGTCCCGCCACTGGTCCAGATATTTGCCGATGGAAGCCAGGCGCAGGGAGGCGTTCAGCGCGAGAAAGGGATCACGGATGTTCCCGATCTCCGGGGAGGCGTCTTCGAGGCTGCACCCCAGCTCCGGGAAGACCCGCGCGGCCTTCCGGCAGATCGCCGCCACCCCCGGATCCACGGCCGCCGCTCCTCCGAGGTCCGGCGTCCACGCGACGCGCAGCCCGCGAATGCTGGCGTGATCGGCGATGCGGGCCCAGTCTTCACCGGTGTGGGGCAGGGCCAGCGGATCCCGCGGATCCGGTCCGGTCATGACCGCAAACATCAGCGCGGCGTCGGCCACCGTGCGGGCGATCGGTCCGTTCGACGACATGGCGTTCCAGGCCGTCTGGTTCGGGTAGCGGGCGATCCGCCCCTGGGAGGGCTTGAAGCCCACGATCCCGCACCACGATGCCGGTTGGCGAATCGACCCGGCAAGGTCGCTGCCCTCGGCGAGCGGGCCGAGGCCGGTTGCGACGGCGGCGGCCGCCCCGCCGCTCGAGCCGCCGGCGGAGCGCTCGAGGGACCAGGGATTGGCGGTGGCCCCGAACAGGCGGTTGTCGGTAAACGGCTTGCAGCCAAACTCTGGGGTGTTCGTCTTTCCCAGGAGGATGGCGCCGGCGCCGCGCAGCCGTTCCACGAGGATGGCATCCTCCTGCGGCACGTTGTGCTCGAAGATCACAGACCCCATGGTCGTGCGGATCCCCGCGGTCGGCGTCAGGTCCTTGAGAGAGTAGGGGACGCCGTGCAGCGGTCCCCGCGGCTCACCCCGGATGACCGCCTCTTCCGCCCGTCGGGCCGCGGCCCGCGCCTGATCGGCGATCACGGTGCAGTACGCGTTAATCTTGGGGTTGACCCGCGCAATCCGGTCGAGCACCGCATCGACCACCTCGACCGGCGAGACGTCCTTGACCCTGATCAGGCGCGCCAGTTCGCGCGCCGGCGTCCAGCACAGTTCGTCCGAGGTCATTGGCTCCTCCGCGGCAGAGCCCGATGCCGGTTGCCCCCTCCGGGGATTCCTGGCTGGATGCGCCGAGCCCTCCTCGCGCGCTTTGATAGACTGGTCATACTGTGAGCGTCGAACGGCTCCAACTGCTGGACTGGAAACGCCAGATCTTCGCCCTCTACGAACGGATCCGCCGGTCGCCCGATCCTGCCGCCGCGTGGAGGGACTGGCGGGCCGTGCGCCACCGGCTGTTTACCTCGCACCCCCAATCGCCGATCCCGGAGCCGGCGCGGGCGGCGTTCACGGAGGTCCCGTACTACGACTACGACCCAGGGGCGCGGGCGCTGGCGGACGTCGAGGAATCCACCCCGGTGGTCTACGATGTCCCAACCAGTGACGGCGGCTCGTACCGGTTCACCCGGTTCGGCGTCGCCCGATTCGAGTTCCGCGGCCAAGCCCTGAGGCTCGACCTGTTCTGGCTGGAGGGCTATGGCGGTGGGCTCTATCTGCCCTTTCGCGACGCTACCAGCGGGGCCGAGACCTATGGGGCGGGCCGGTATCTCCTTGATACGATCAAGGGCGCCGATCTCGGCACCGAGAACGGCCGGTTGGTCTTCGATTTCAACTTCGCGTACCACCCGTCGTGCGTCTACGATCCGCGCTGGGTCTGTCCGCTGGCGCCGCCGTCGAACCGGCTGCCGGTGCCGGTCCAGGCGGGTGAGCGGCTGGTGCCCCGCGGGGTGCCGGCCGGGGGCCCGGGCGCCTCTGACCGGGAGGCCGGGAGTAGGCCAAAGGCAGGGGAGAGCCGGCCGGAGCCGATGAACACTTAGGCTGAGGTCGGCCGTGACGAGGAGGGGTGGGGATGGAAGTCGTCAATCCCGTCATCAAGCGCTGGCGCCGCCAGGCGGAGGCGGACTTCGAAGGATTCTGGGCCCGCGCCGCTGAGGCGGTGCCCTGGTTTCGCAAGTGGGATAGCGTGTTCGAATCGACCCCTCCGACCTTCCGCTGGTTTTCCGGGGCGCTCACCAACCTGAGCCACAACTGCCTGGACCACCACGTGGGGCGTGGTTGGGGGGGCCATGCCGCGCTGGTGACGGAGAACGAACGTGGGGAACAGCGGGTCTTTACCTACGCACAGATGCTTGGGGCGGTGGAGGCCGTTGCGGCCGGCCTGAGGAGGATCGGAGTCCGGCGCGGCGATCGCGTGGCGATCTACATGCCCACGTGCGCCGAAGCGATCATGGCGATGCTGGCCACCTGCCGCATCGGCGCCATCCATCTGGTGGTCTTCGCAGGGTTCGGGAGCGAGGCCTTGGCCGAACGCATCCGTCTCGCGGGGGCCCGCACCCTCCTCGCCGCCGATGTCACCTGGCGCAAAGGCAATGAGGTCAATCTTTGGGACATCGCCCGGCGGGCGCTTGCTGATCCCGCGACCCCCGTCGAGAAGGCGGTCGTACTGGTGCGGGGGAAGACGCGGCCGGCCCTCGACCCGGCGCGCGACCTCGAGTGGCCCGCCTTCCTCGCGGAGGGCCCGGAGGCCGAGACCCGCTGCGAGATCATGGAAGCGAACGACCCCGCATTTATCCTGGCCACCTCCGGCACCACGGCCAAGCCGAAACTGGCGGTGCACAACCACGGTCCGTACCAGGTCGGCATCACCAGCGCCGGCAAATGGCTGTTCGCGCTCACCCCCACGGATGTGTGGTGGTCGACATCGGACATCGGCTGGATCGTCGGGCACAGCTACATTGTCTACGCTCCGATGCTGGCCGGGTGCACGACGATCGCCTATGAGGGGGCCCTGGATCACCCGGGGCCGGAGCGGTTCTACGGGATCGTCGCGCGGAACCGCGTCACGGGGATCTTCACCTCGCCGACGGCCGCCCGTGCGCTGATGCGCTACGGATCCGCGCCGGCCCGGCGCTTCAACCTGCATTCGCTCGAGCGGGTGGTCTGTGCCGGCGAGGTGCTGAACGCGCCGGTGTGGGAATGGCTGCAGAAGGAGGTCCTCGAGGACCGGGTGCCGGTGATCGACCACTGGTGGCAGACGGAAACCGGAGGGCCCGTGATCGGCAACCCCTACGGGATCGGGCTGCTGCCGATCAAGCCGGGATCGGCGGGGATGCCGCTGCCGGGGTACGCCGCCGAGGTGCGCGCGCTGGACGGTTCCCCCTGCCCGCCCAGTGAGAAGGGGATCGTCGTGCTGACCCGACCGTTCCCCGGTCTCACGCAGACGCTGTGGGGGGACGCGGATCGCTACGCGCGGGACTACTGGCGCCAGATCCCCGGAGCCTACTTCACCGGCGACGCCGCCTACGTCGACGAGGACGGGTACTTCTGGTTCAGCGGACGGGCGGATGAGATCATCAAGATCGCCGACCACCGGATCGGAACGATCGAAGTGGAGACGTCGTTCCTGCGCCACCCGGCGGTGGCGGAAGCCGGCGTGACCGGCCGGCCCGATCCGCTGCGCGGGGAGGTGATCTCTGCGTTCGTGGTGCTCAAGGTGAGCCATCAGCCGTCCGACGCGCTCAAACGAGAGCTGCTGGACATGGTCCGGCGCGATTTCGGCCCCGTGGCGGTGATCGGCGACCTGCATTTCGTCGGCATGCTCCCCAAGACCCGCAGCGGCAAGATCATGCGCCGGGTCCTCAAG
>DATHLI010000259.1:0-1863 GCA_035488355.1 bacterium
CCGAGATGTCAAATTTCGTAGTGGCGTTGGGACCGCGCTTCACCCCCGAATACACGCGGCCGAGCCGCGCGTACAACACGTCGCGCAGCTGGTCGAGCGTCAGGTTCGAGACGAACACCTGGCCGACCTGAGGGATGAGAATGAACCCCTCGCGCGTCACTTGGAGCGTGTACGCCAGCTCCACGTCGCCCGTGAGGATCAGCACCAGCACGTCGCCCGCGCCGAGCCTGTAGTCGGGGGGGACCGGTCCGGAGAGCAGCGGGAGGAACTGGGTGGTGGTGCGCCGAAACGCGTCCACCCCGAACACCCGGCTGCGCGGCACACTGCCGCCGCGGACTCGGATGAACCCCGTGTCTACGGGGAGAGCCTCGGCGCCTCCGACCGGCGGCAGGCCGAGTGCCTGGATCGCGGCCAGCTCGAGCGTGCCGGGCTGGGCGCCGGCGGCCGCTGCCCCGCCACCCAGGTAGGCATCGAGCAGGTTCGACGGATAGCCGCTCGCCTGAAGCCGCGCCCGCACTTGCTCAGCGGTGAGCCCGGACTGCTGGATGCGCTGGCGCAGCACATCTCCCAAGCCCGGATTCTGCTGCAACATCTGCTGGGCCTGAGCAGCGGTGGGCACTTGGGCCGCACCCGGCTCCGCAACTCCCAGCAACCCACCGAGAAACAGCAATGGGAGAAGGGAGAAGGGAACGGCACGTGACGGTGCGCCGCACGGCGACCGGGGAGCAAATAACGTCATCAGACCAGCGTTTCCCCAAGGGCGAGGGGTTGGGAGCCTAACTTGGGGGCTAACTCGCGGTCCGTCAAGGCATTAAATGCCGGGAGACGGGAGTCTCCAAGCGGCAACCGTTGGATGACAGGGCTCCTCCGCTCCGACTCCATAGTGTGCCATGCCGGCCACTTGCCGAGCCCGCCGAGGAGGACCGATAGTATGGGCATGCCGCTCGTCAGACGCAGCTTCACGGTGGGCGAATACCACCGCATGGCGGAGGCCGGGATTCTCGGCGAGGACGACCGCGTCGAGCTCATCGACGGTCAGGTGGTCGCCATGACACCCATCGGGCCCGACCACGGCAGTTGCGTCAACCGCCTCACCGCGCTGTTCGCACCCTTGGCGGGCCGCCAGGCCACGGTGAGTGTCCAGAACCCCGTGGTTCTGGGAGAGCACCAGGAACCGCAGCCCGATCTCACGGTCCTGCGTTACCGCGCCGACGGTTATCGGGAGAGGCACCCGGAGGCGTCTGACGTCCTGTTGGTCATCGAAGTGGGCGATACCTCGTTCGAGGCGGACCGGCGGACCAAAATCCCGCTGTACTCCCGTACCGGAATCCCTGAAGCGTGGCTGGTGAATCTTCCGGCGGACACCATCGAATGCCACCGGGAGCCGACGAGTGAGGGCTACGCCGACATCCGCACCGTCCAACGCGGCGAGACGTTGACCCCGGTCCGTTTGCCAGGCATCACCCTGCGCGTGGACGCCATCCTCGGGTAGGCGGCTGCACCCGAGAGCTTCGCTCGGGTGAGCAAAGCAGATCCTTCGCGCCTGCGGCGCTCAGGATGACACGCGTGTTCGCTCCGGGTTAGGGAAAGAGAAACCACTGCTGCCCCGAGCCGGCCCGGCACAGAGATCAGCCGATGGTTCACGGGATCCACCGCGAGACGGAACTCTTCAAGCGTTACCACTCCAAGGATTGGCTCGGAGCCCTGCTCGCCGAACACGACGATTGTCGGCTGTGCCCGCGCGCCCAGGCGGATGTTGATCCACGCCACTGGGTAGCGGACCTCGCGTCCATCAGCCAGGACGAACGGCCATTCGTCCTCGGGCACGACCGCGAGTCTTTCCAGTACATCGCGCGGGACCCA
>DATHLI010000260.1:0-2244 GCA_035488355.1 bacterium
CTTCGACGGCGGCGTGAGCTTCCGGCCGGGCGCCCGGTTCGGCCCGAAGGAGATCCGCAGCAACTCCCTGCTGATCCGGCCCTACCATCCGGTGCTGCGCACTTCCCCGTTCAGCCGCCTCCGGGTCGCCGACTGCGGCGATGTAGACCCCAACCCGCTCGACATCGTCGACACCTACGGACGGATCGAGGCCGCGGTCGGCGAGGTGCTGGCCGCGGGGGCGATCCCCGCGTGCGTCGGGGGCGACCACTCGATTTCGCTGGCGATCCTCCGGGCGGTGGCGCGGCGCCACGGGGCGGTGGCGCTGGTCCACTTCGACAGCCACCAGGACATGTGGGAGGAATACTTCGGCAACCGCTACTTTCACGGGACGCCGTTCCGGCGGGCGCTCGAGGAGGGCCTGTACCAGCCCAAGGCGACCGTGCAGTTCGGGATTCGCGGCCCGGTCTACGGGGAGGGCGATTTCGAGCTGGGGGAGACCCAGGGCGTGACCGTGGTCCGCGCCGAGGAAATCCACCGGCAGGGGGTGGCCGCCGCGCTGTCCCGCCTCGACGTCGTGCGGGGGCGCAAGGTGTACGTCTCGTTCGACATCGATTCGGTCGACCCCGCGTTTGCGCCGGGCACCGGCACGCCGGAGGTGGGCGGGCTCTCCAGCGCGCAGACGCTCGAGCTCCTCCGCGGCCTCGCCGGACTGGACATCGTGGCATTCGACATCGTGGAGGTCTCCCCGCCGTACGACCAGAGCGGCATCACCGCGATGCTCGCGGCCAACGTGCTCTTCGAGCTGCTCAGCCTGATCTCGCTGGGCAGGCCGTAGGCGGCGCCGCCGCTACGTCGTCCGCCCACCGCCGATCACCACCCGCCCGTCCTTGATCACCGTGTCGGCCATGTTGGTCCCGAAGTGCATGGGCAGCTCGGCCACGCTCGAGATCCCCCACATCACGAGATCGGCCCGTTTGCCGGGGGCGAGGCTGCCGGTGTCCGCAGCCCGCCCGACGGCGTGCGCGGCGTTGATCGTCGCCGCGGACAAGGCCTCCGCCGGGGTCAGCCGCATCCCAATACACCCCAGGGCGATCGCCATCTGCATGGAGAGCGTGGGGGAGGAGCCGGGGTTGAAGTCGGTGGCCAGGGCGACCGGGACGCCCACCTCGACCATCGCGCGGGCGTCCGCGTACTTCTGGTGCAGCAGAAAGAACGTCGCGCCCGGGAGGAGGCCCGCCGTCACCCCCCGCTCGGCCATCGCCGCGAGATCATCGGAGGGGGTGTGCTCCAGGTGATCGGCCGAGAGGGCGCCCAGCTCGACGGCGAGGCGCGCTCCTCCTGACGCCGAGAGCTGATCGGCGTGAATCTTGAGCCGGAGCCCAAGCCGGCCGGCCTCGCTCAGAATGCGCCGCGACTGCTCGATGGAAAACGCCCCGCGCTCGCAGAACACGTCGCAGAATTCGGCGAGGCCCTCCCGGACAACGGCCGGGAGCATCACCTCACAGATGTCGCGGACGTACGCGTCCGGGTCCGCCTTCCGTTCGGGGGGCACGGCGTGGGCGCCGAGGAACGTGGGGACGATGCCGACGGCATGGCTGGCCCCGAGACGAGAAGTGGCCCGGAGGATCTTCAATTCGTCCTCCACGGAGAGGCCGTACCCGCTCTTGGCCTCGACCGTCGTCGTGCCGTGCGCCAGCATCCGGTCCAGGCGCTCGCGGCCCATCGCCACGAGGTCGGCTTCGGCGGCCGCCCGCGTGGCCCGAACGGTGTTCAGGATCCCGCCTCCGGCCGCCAGGATCTCGGCGTAGCCTGCCCCGTGAAGACGCATCGTGAACTCATGGGCCCGGTGACCCGCGAAGACGAGGTGGGTGTGGGGATCGACGAGGCCGGGCGTGACGAGGCGCCCGGACGCGTCCACGGTCGTGGTGGCCGGTGTGCGCGACACGGACCGGAGGACGGCCTCGGTGGGCCCCACGGCCGTGATGCGCCCGCCGGAGGCGGCGACCGCGCCGTCGGCGACGATCCCCGGATCGGCGAGGGCGGTCCCTCGCCGCGGCACGCTCCCGGTCGCCAGCGTCGCCAGTTCGGCGGCATGGACCACCAGGAGATCGGCCGGCGCGATCATTGCCACCTGGCCGTGGCCCGGGCGACCCTGGCGAGGATCTCCTGCTCGGGAACGGTGAGCAGCGTTCCGTGCTCGACGACGGGCCGGCCGGCCACGACGACCCAGGCGATGGCCCTCGGGTCGAGGGCGTAGACGAG
>DATHLI010000261.1:0-22330 GCA_035488355.1 bacterium
CCCGCCGGTCAAGATCCCCGCCGGGCCGGTGGTGCTCGAGGGCGCGCTCGATGTGCCCGACGGACGGCGCGGCGTGGTCCTCTTCGCGCACGGGTCGGGCAGCAGCCGGCACAGCCCGCGCAACCAATTCGTGGCTCGCTCGCTCCGGGATGCCGGGCTCGCCACCCTGCTGATCGACCTGCTGACCGTGGAGGAAGAGCGCTCGGACGCCGCCACCGGGCGTCTCCGGTTCGATATCCGTCTGCTCGCCGGCCGCCTCGTCGGGATCACCGACTGGCTCGGGGCGCACCCGGAGACCCGCGGCCTTCCGATCGGCTACTTCGGCGCCAGCACCGGCGCGGCGGCCGCGCTGGTGGCCGCCGCCCAGCGCCCCGCCGTGGCCGCCGCGATCGTCTCGAGGGGAGGCCGGCCGGACCTGGCCCGGTCGCATCTTACGGCGGTGCGCGCCCCGGCGCTGTTCATCGTGGGAGAACGCGATCTCGCGGTGCTCGACGTGACCAGGGAGGCGATGCGGGCGCTGCCCGGGGTGACGCACCTCGCGATGATCGCCGGGGCCTCACATCTCTTCGAAGAGCCCGGGGCCCTCGAGGAGGTCGCCCGCTTGGCGCGAGAGTGGTTTGCCCGCCACTTCGCGCCGCCGGCGTCCGGCGGCTCCTGAAGCCCCTGGCGGCGCGCCCGCCGCGGCGCCCGCAGGCTGGTCACACGGCGCGCCAGACCGTTGACCACAAGGCGCCAAACCCCACGAACAGCGCCAGCAGGTGGACCGCCCAGCCCGCGTACGGGACGGCAAAGAGCGCCGCGAGCACGACCACGCCCAACACCACTCCCCATTGGTCCGGCGCCGGCTGCACGGGCCGCGGGATCAAACTCAGGAGTCCGTGGCCCGCCCACGCCGCTGTGAACGCCAGGCTCGGATACAGGGTGGCGAGGTACAGCAGCATCGCGATCGCCGCGATGGGGATGCCCACCACCGTAAACAGGAGCAGCGCCGCCACCACCGGGACGGCGACCATCAGGACGAGCCCGAAGACCAGGCTCCGCAAAAACCGCCGCCGGATCTCCAGGATCACCGTGGTCACCCCGCGCGGCGAGGCGCCGAACGCCACGAGCCCCACGATGAGGAGCACGGCGGCCTCCACCAAGCCCTTCCAGAACCGGACGCCGGAGCCGAACGGAGCCGCGCGTACCCAGGCCGGCTGGGAGGGCGGGGCCATCTGGACCGTGCCGCCGGTCACCTGCGCGCCCTGATGGATTTCGAGCGGCACGTCCGCGAGATAGCTCAGCTTTCCTTCGATGCGCGCGGTCGGCAGCAGCACGATCCGGTTCCCCTGGATCTCGGCGCTGCCGTGGATCACCCCGTCGACGACCACCACTCGGCCGCTGATGAGCGCGTTCCGGGCCACCGTCCCGGAGACGGTGACGCTCCCGCCTTGAATGACCAGGTCCCGCCCGATCTGGGAGGCGGGGGTCACATGCACTTCGCCGCCCGCCAGGACCGCGTCGCCTTGGACCCGCGACGCGAGGGTCAGGCTCCCGGCGGCGGCGCGAACGCTCCGGCCGGCGGCGCCGGTCACGGTCACCTTGCCGCCCGCCGCCAGCACACCTCCGCCCACGGCTCCGCCCAGGTCGACGGAGCCACCCGCGGCCACCACGTCCCCCTCCACAGGGGCATTCACCGCGACCCTGCCGCCCGCGGCGTACAGGTCGTCCTGAATGGCCTCGGTGACGGCGACCGACTGCCCGCTGCGCGACACGAACGCCGCGGCCGGGGGCGCGAGCGCGGCGATGGCGAGGGCGCATGCGACCCCGGTCCCGGCCCAGCGCCGCAGCCCCGTCATTTGGTCACCAGGCGCAGCGGCACGGGCGTGAAACGAGGCACGCTGCCGCCCTTGAGCACCGTCGCCGCGGCCTCCACCGCCAACTGCCCCATCAGCTTGGGCTGCTGGGCGATCGTCGCCGCCATCTTGCCTTCGCGGACGGCCTTCAGGGCGTCCGCGATCGCGTCGAACCCGACGACGAACATCTCCCGGTTGCGCTTGGCCGCCTCGATCGCCTGGACGGCACCCAGCGCCATCTCGTCGTTCTGGGCAAACACCGCGTCGATCTTCTTCTGGGCCTGCAGGATGTTCTCCATGACCGTGAGCCCCTTGGCGCGGTCGAAATCGGCGGTTTGCGAGGCCACGATCTTGACCCCCGAAAATTTCTGGAGGCCCGCTCGGAACCCCTTACCCCGGTCGCGCGCGGCGGACGACCCGGGGATCCCCTCCAGCATCACGACGTTCCCCTTCATGTTCAAGTGGTCGCCCACGTAGTTGGCCGCTATCTCGCCTCCCGCCACATTGTCGCTGGCGATGTGGGCGGCCACGGTCCCCCCGTTCGCGGCGCGGTCGACGGTGATCACGGGAATCTTCGCCGCGTTCAGCTTCTTCACGGTGGGCACGATCGCGTCGCTGTCGGTGGGATTGATGATCACCACGCCGGCCTTCTTGGCGATGAGGTCCTCGATGCTGCTGGCCTGGCGGGCCGGGTCGTTCTGCGCGTCGAGCACGATCAGAGTCACCCCAGCCTTCGTCGCTGCCGCCTGCGCGCCATCGCGCAGATCGACGAAGAAGGGGTTGTTCAATGTCGAGATGGCCAGCCCGATTGTGGGAATGCCGGCCGCCGGCCCGCCGGCAGCGGTCACCCCCATGATGAGTCCGGCCGCCAGCATCGCCGATATCCACGTCCGTACCATGCGCACTCCTCCCCTCGGGGTGGTAGTCGTCATGCTGCGCGGCGCCGCCCGCCCCGCCGGCGAAGCCGCTGGTCAATCAGGACCGCGAGCAGGATCACCAGTCCTTTCACGACCTGCTGATAGAACGACGACACGTTCAAGAGATTGAGGCCGTTGTTCAAGACGCCGATGAGGAACGCCCCCAGGAGGGTCCCGCCGATGCTGCCCTCCCCGCCCATCAGGGTGGTGCCGCCCAGGACGACCGCGGCGATCGCGTCGAGCTCGTACCCGAGCCCGGCGGTGGGCTGCGCCGAATCCAGCCGCGCAGTCAGGATGACCGCGGCGACCGCCGAGAGCAGGCCGCTCAGCGCGTAGACGAGGACGGTGTACCGGCTCACGTTCACGCCGGACAGGCGCGCCGCCTCCGCGTTCCCCCCGATCGCGTAGACATACCGGCCCACGACCATCTGGGTGAGCATCACGTACGCGGCCGCAAAGACGAGGACCATGATGATCACCGGCACCGGGATCCCGCCGAGATCGCCTCCCCCCAGCCAGTCGAACGCCGGGCCGAGGTCGCTGATCGGACGGCCGCCCGTGTAGACGAGCGTGGCTCCCCGGGCGATCGTCAGCATCGCCAGGGTGACGATGAACGGCGCCACCCGGCCGTAGGCCACCGCGAGGCCGTTCACCACCCCGAACCCCGCGCCGGCGGCCAGCCCGGCGAGGAGGCTCAACGCGAACGGGACGCCGCCTTTCAGCGCGCCCGCCATGATCGCGCCCGCCAGGGCCAGCAGCGAGCCCACCGACAGGTCGATCCCCGCCGTCAGAATGACGAAGGTCATCCCCGCCGCGATGATCGCGTTGATGGAGACCTGCCGGGCGACGTTGAGCAGATTCTCGGCGGTGAGAAACGAGGGGGAGAGCAGCGCCAGAGCCGCGACGAGCGTCACGAACGCGATGGTGAGGCCGAAGCGCTGGAGGTTCAGACGCACCGGAGCCGGCGCCGGCCGGGCCGGAGCCTCCCCGACCGCGTTAACGTCCGGCTGCGCCACGGTCCGGCCGCCCCGACGCGCTCGCCAGGATCTTCTCCTGCGTCGCCTCTCCGCGCGTGAGCTCCGCGCTGATCCGCCCTTCGTGCATCACGAGGATGCGGTCCGACATCCCCAGGACCTCCGGCATCTCGGAGGAGATCATCACCACCGCCACCCCGGCGCGGGCGAGTTCGACCATCAGCCGGTACATCTCGACCTTGGCGCCGACGTCGATCCCTTGGGTCGGCTCGCAGAGCAGGAGGATGGTCGCCCCGGCCTCCAGCCACTTGGCGACCACGACCTTCTGCTGGTTTCCCCCGGAGAGGTCGCGGACGACCTGGTCCCGGCCGTGCGCGCGGATATCGAGGCGGCGGACCGCCTCCTCCACGAGCGCCCGCTCCTTGTCCTTGCGGACGACCCCGGCGGCGCTGATTCTCCCCATCGACGGCAGGGTGAGGTTGTCGCGCACACTCATCCCCAGGACGAGCCCGAGGGTCTTGCGGTCCTCGGGCACGAGGCCGATCCCCAGCGCGATCGCCTCGGCCGGGGACCGGATCGCCGCCCGGCGCCCCTCCACGTCGATCTCGCCGCGGTCGAGGGGAATCATGCCGAAGATGGCATGGGCCACCTCGATCTTCCCGGAGCCGACCAGGCCGGCGATCCCGAGGATCTCCCCGCCGTGCGCGGCAAACGAGACGTCCCAAAACAGGCCCTCGGCGGTCAGCCCCCGGACCGCCAGCCGGGGCGGGCCGGACGAGATGGGCGCCTTGGGATACTTCTCGGTCAGCCGGCGGCCCACCATGCGCTGGATGAGCCCGTCCATGTCGATCTCGCCCGCCGCGTAGGTGCCGATGTAGTGGCCGTCCCGCAGCACGGTGATCCGGTCGGCGACACGAAAGATCTCCTCCAACCGATGGGAGATGTAGATCACCGACACCCCCCGCGCCCGGAGCTCACCGATGATCGTAAAGAGCCGATCGACTTCTTCGAGCGTCAGGGCCGCGGTCGGCTCGTCCATGACCAGGATGTCGGCCTTGAGGCTCAGCGCCCGGGCGATCTCCACGGTCTGCCGCTCGGCGACGCTCAGGAGATCCACCCGGGCCCGGGGGTCGACAGGCACCCCCAGGGCGTCGAGCAGTGCTCCGGCGCGGGCGCGCAGGACGTCCCAGTCCATGAACCAGCGCCAGCGGCGCGGCTCGTCCCCCAGGAACAGGTTCTCGGCCGCGGAGAGCGGTCCGACCTGGTTCAATTCCTGGTGGATGACGGCGATGCCCAACTCCCGCGCGCGGCGGGGGGTGGGAATGGCCACCGGCTGCCCCCTGAGGAGGATCTCGCCCCCGTCCGGCCGGTGGACTCCCCCGAGGATGCGGATGAGGGTCGACTTGCCCGCGCCGTTCTCCCCCACCACCGCGTGCACCTCGCCCGGCAGCACGTCCAGGTCGACGCCGGCGAGCGCCTGCACCCCGGGAAATTCCTTGACGATGCGCCGCATCCTGAGGATGGGCTCCGCGGCCGGGGCGGCCTTGGCTTCTGTCGGGGGCGCGCCCGCGGCGGCCATCAGAACGCCACCCCACTGCGCAGCAGCACATTGGCGTACGGCGTGCACTCCCCGGTGCGGATGACCCCGCGCACCATGGGGAGCATCGCCTTCAATTGCTCATGCGGGACCTGCTCCAGCGGGGTCTGGCCCAGCAGCGCGCGCAGCGCGTCGTAGCACGCCCGGTTGCGGCCGGGCATCTCGCCGGCCACGACCGCCCCCTCGACCACGACCTCATCGAGGATCGCCTTGACGACCTCCACAAACGGGGGGATGCCGCACCTGAGCGCCAGGTCGATGCGGGTCACCTCCGAGGGGATCGGCAGCCCGGCGTCCGCGATGCAGATCAGATCCGTATGGCCGAGGGTGGCGATCAGGCAGGACAGGTCGGGATTGAGGATGCCGCGCCGCTTCACTGCCGCATGGCCTCCTCCACTTCCGCGCGCGTCGGCATCGAGACCTGGGCGCCCATCCGGGTCACCTTGATCCCGGCGACCCGAGTGGCGAAGCGGACCGCGTCGGCGCTCCCCCTCCCCTCGCCGAGCGCCACCCCCAGCGCCGCCGCAAAGGCATCGCCGGCCGCCGTCGTATCGACCGCCCGCACCGCATCGGCCGGCACGTGGCCGCGGCCATCGGGGGCGGCGTAGAAGGCGCCGCGGTCTCCCAGCTTCACCACCGCCATACGCGGTCCCCGTTCGAGCAGCGCCGACGCGGCGCGTTCCGCGTCGGCGATCGAGCGGATCTCGACGCCGGTCAGCACCTGCGCCTCGACCTCGTTGGGGTCGATGACGTCCACGCTCGCGTAGAGCGCGTCCGGGAGCGGGGCCGCGGGAGCCGGATCGAGACAGACGAGGACGCCGGCGGCTCTGGCGATCGCGGCCGCGCGCAGCACCGCCTCGATCGGGACTTCCAGCTGCAGGAGCAGCACGCGGGCGCCGGCGATGGCGTCCCGCGCGTCCTCCACGTCCCCCGGGCCCACACGCAGGTTCGCGCCGGAGGCGACCAGGATCATGTTCCGCCCCTCGCCGTCCACACCGATGACCGCCACGCCCGTCGCCTCGCCTGGGTCTACGCTCACGTGGGCGACATCGATGTCCTCCCGCCGGAGGCCGTTGACCAACTGCCGCCCAAAGGCGTCCTGGCCCACCTTGCCGACCATCGTCACGTGCGCCCCGAGCCGGGCGGCTGCCACCGCCTGGTTGGCGCCCTTGCCGCCAGGGAAGGTCGCAAACGTCCCTCCGGACACCGTCTCACCGACCCGGGGGAGGCGCGGTCCCTTGACCACGAGGTCCATGTTGAGGCTGCCGACGACGCAGACCTTCACCATGTCACGACTACGTTTCGGGGCCTTTAATGGAAGGCCTGCTGCGCTGCAGGGCGAGGTACCGGCAAGGAGCAATCATCACCGCCGCGAATATGCCCGGTGAACGCAGGGGAAGGGGGACCGGCGCATGACGAGCAGCGCCTGGCGTGTGATCCTGGGGGCATGCCTGGTGGCGCTCCCGATGATCGGCCTCGGGGTGGCAGGGTCACATGCCGCCCCTCCGGCGTCGATCATCTTCGGGCTCTCCTCGGAGCCGCCCAACCTGGACCCCGCCCTTCAAAGCGGCACGGCGGCGCAGACGGTCAAGATCCAGCTCTACCGGGGCCTGTTTGCGTACAACGCCGAGGGCGCCGTCGAAAAGGATCTCGTCGGGTCGTACGAACAACCGGCGCCAACATCCTACGTCTTCTCCCTCCGGCCAAATTCGAAATTCAGCGACGGATCACCGCTCACATCCGCCGACGTCGTGTTCACGTTCGAGCGGATTGCGGACCCCAGGGTAGGCGCCTATCTCGCGAAAAGGATGTCCGCGGTCGAGAGCGTGACCGCGGTCGATCTTCATACGGTGAAGATCACGCTCAACGCGCCGGATGCGACATTTCTGCAAATGCTGGCCGCGCCGACGGCGGCGGTCGTTTCGAAGCGGTTCACACTGGCGCACGGCAACGACCTCAAGACGGCCGCGCTCGGCGCGGGACCCTACCGGCTCACGCAGTGGCAGCGCGGCATCCAACTGACGGTGGCCCGGAACCCCTACTACTACCGGCAGGGACGGCCCAAGACCCCGGCGATCAAGTTTGCGTTCTACCCTGACGAAAACTCCCGGGTGGCCGCGCTCGAGTCGGGAACCGTGGACCTGATCGAGTATGTACCGTGGCAGGACATCGCCACGATCCTGGCCAACCCGCAGTTCGGTTACCAGGGGACGAACGGACCGTTCATGTTCCTGATCTTCAACCTCGCGCAGCCACCGTTCAACGACGTCCGAGTCCGGGAGGCCGTCGGCTTCGCGGTCAACCGGGCGGCGATCATCAGGACCGCGTTCTTCGGCCGCGGCAGCCCGATTTACAGCCTACCGATCCCGGCCGCGAGCTTCGCCTACGACCAGGGGCTGGCCCACTACTACACCTACGACCCCGCCAAGGCGAAGCGGCTGCTGGCGGAGGCTGGATTTGGCAACGGCTTCACCGCAACGCTCCTCAGCACGGCCCAGTACGGCATGCACAAGGACACCGCCGAGGTCGTCCAACAGGACCTCAACGCCCTGGGCAACCACATCACCCTCTCCCTGCCGGACTGGCCGACCCGCGTCTCTCTGGGAAGCGAGGGGCGATACCAGTTCGCCGTCCACGGCACGGCGGGCGACCTCAACGATCCCGACTTCCTCTCCGCCTATTTCCACTCGGGGCCGCTCAACTACCTGGTCGCGCCGGGATACGCCAACCCGACGCTGGATCAACTCCTCGACCAGGCGCGGGCGACGCTCGACGTGAGCAAGCGAAAGGCGCTCTACAATCGCATCCAGAAGGCGGCGCTGGACGACTCGGCTTACATCTTCCTGACATGGCGGGAGCAGGGCTACGCTTACAAGAAGAGCCTGTCGGGCTTCCGGAACCTTCCGGGCTTCCTGACGTTCTACTCCGGATACACGCTGGAAGAGACGGCGCCGGGCAAGTAGCGGTGCTGAGATATGCGTCCCACCGGGCGGGCATGGCGGCGGCGCTGGTGTGGGTGGTGGCCACCCTCGTGTTCGCCTTGCTGCACCTACTCCCCGGCGATCCCGTCCTAGTCATCCTGGGGGCGGAGGGCGGGGCACAGGCGCCGAGCCCGGCTCAGGTGGCCGCGGTGCGGCACGCGCTGGGCCTGGACCAGGCGCTCTCCACGCAGTACGCCCGGTGGATAACGCGCCTCGCGCGGCTGGACCTCGGGGTCTCCCTGGACGACGCCACCCCGGTCACCCGGGACATCCTGGAGCGGCTGCCCACGAGCCTGGAACTGATCTGCGCCGCCGTCGCCATGGCGCTGCTCGGCGGGATCGTGCTCGGGGTAACGGCCGCCCGGTTCCATGGGTCCTGGACCGACGCCGCCCTCTCCGGCCTGCTCGCCGGCGGGCTCTCGTTCCCGGTGTTCGTGGTCGGGACGCTGATGCTGCTCGTCTTCGGCGTGCTGCTGCGCTGGTTCCCGGTCGGGGCATACGTGGCGTTCACGGAAGATCCGCTGGGGTATCTCCGCCAGCTCACGCTGCCCGCGGTGACGCTGGCGTTCAATCTCCTCGGGGTCGTCGGGCGCATCGCCCGCGGCAGCATCCTCGAGGTGCTGCACCAGGACTACGTCCGCACGGCCCGCTCCAAGGGGCTCGGCGAGGCGCGGGTGCTCTCCCGCCACGTCCTGCGCACGGCCCTCATTCCGATCGTGACCGTCGTCGGCGTCCAGTTCGGCATCCTGATCGGGGGAACCGTGCTCGTGGAGTACATCTTCAACTGGCCGGGGATCAGCACGCTCCTCTTCACGGCGATCCAGCGGCGCGACTATCCGATGGTGCAGGGGATCGTCCTCGTGACCTCGGCGCTCTTTATCCTGATCAACCTGCTCGTCGATCTCTCCTACGCGGTGCTGGATCCCCGCGTGCGGTACGAGGGCCGGCCGTGAGACGCTCCGGCATCGCGCGGCGGGTCCGGACCATCGTGAGCGCGGCGTGCGTGGCCGTGGCGCTGCTGGCGGCGCTCGCGCCGCGGGCGTTCACCCGGCTGGATCCGCTGCTCATGCACCCCACGATACCGTTTGCCGCCCCGGGCGGCGCCTACCCGCTCGGCACGGACGAGTTCGGACGGGACATCTTCGCGCGATTGATCCACGGTGCCCGGCCGTCCCTCGAGGTCGCGCTCGGCTCCGTGCTGGTCGCCGGGGCGTTCGGCACGCTGATCGGGATCCTCGGCGGGTACCTGGCGGGAACGTGGGAGGTCGTGACAATGCGCTCGTCGGACGTCATCCTGTGCTTCCCTCCGATCCTGCTCGCGATGCTCGTTGCCGGCTTCCTCGGCGCCGGGGTGAGCCATCTCATCCTGATCATCGGGTTCCTGTACGTCCCGCAGTTCAGCCGGCTGGCATTCGCGCAAACGCTCGCGGTGCGTCGGGGAGAGTTCGTCGAGGCGGCGCGCGCCGCCGGTGGTTCGACCGGGTGGATCCTTCGATACGCGATCCTCCCCAACATCATGGGGCCGCTGATCGTGCAGGGGTCCCTGTCGGCGGCGTCCGCGATGCTCCTGGAATCCGGGCTGAGCTTCCTTGGCCTCGGCGTTCTGCCCCCCGCGCCCTCATGGGGGCTCATGATCGCCACCGCCCGCAAGTACATGTTCCAGACGCCCTACTACGTGCTGTGGCCGTCGCTCGCGCTCTGCCTCACCATCCTCAGCATGAATACGCTGGGCGATATGTTGCTCGACTACGCGGATCCCCGGCGGCGCCGCATGTGAGGGAAGGAGCCGCCGGGACCCCGCGGGTGCACCGGGGTGCGCACTCCCCAAGACGTGCGGAGGTGATCGTGTGAACATCGGCAACGCGGCGTGGGTCGACGTGGAGGATCGCCTGCGGCGCACGCGCTGCGCCCTGATCCCGGTCGGCGCGGTCGAGGTGTACGGGCCCCACCTGCCCCAGGGAACGGATGGGATCGCGGCCGCGGCGATCTGCGAGGAGGTCGGCCGGCGCACCGGATGTCTGGTTGCGCCGCTGGTGCCGGTCGGCTGGTCGGAGAGCCTGGCCGGCTTCCCCGGGACCCTGAGCGTTCCTCCCGAGGCCCTGAAGGCGTACTGCGCGGCGATCGTGGGGAGCCTGTTCCGCTGGGGCGCCCGGTCGGTCCTCCTCCTCAACGCCCACCTGGGGAATGTCCCGTGCCTGCAGGACCTCTGCTTGGAGCAGGACCGGCCGGCGGAGGACCGCCGCCTCGTTCAGATCGATCTCTGGCGGTACATCCAGCCGTTCACCGCCGACCTGCTGCGCAGCGCTTCCTGGAAGTTCGGGCATGCCGGGGAGTGCATGACCGCGGTGATGCTGCATCTGCGGCCGGACCTTGTCCGGATGGACCGGGCCAGCCGGTTTCTTCCAGAGAGGGCCGGCGCGCCGCCGGGCGTGCTCGTCCCGCAGCGGTACCGGGACCAGGCCCCGGAGGGCTTCATCGGGGACGCCACGCTGGCGACCGCCGAGGTGGGACGCCAGATCGTCGACCGGTGTGTCGAGCACCTCGTCGGGTTCCTCGGCCGCGAGTTCGGAGCGGAGTGAGATGTCGACCTTCCTGGCGCGGCGCATGGCCGCCGTCGTTCCGACGCTCTTCGGGGTGACGGTGGTGGTGTTCCTCACGCTCAAGATGGTCCCCGGGGACCCGGCCCTCGCGCTGCTCGGCCCGCGCGCCACCGAAGACTCCGTGGCTGAGCTGCGGAGGGAAATGGGCCTGACGCGCCCGCTCGCCTTCCAATACGGCCTCTGGCTCAGCCGAGTGATGCACGGTGACCTCGGCCGTTCGTATATCATCGGAACGCCCATCGCCAAGATCCTCTGGCCGAAATTTCTCAACACGCTCCTCCTCGCTTCGGTGAGCCTGGCCGTGGCCCTGGCCGTGGGGGTCAGCATCGGGACGCTGTCCGCGGCGCGCCGGTATTCACCCGGGGAGCGCGGGATCATGTTTGCCGCCCAGTGGCTGGGGAACGCGCCGCCCTACTGGTTTGGGCTCCTGCTGGTGGTCTTTTTCTCCCTCCGGCTGCGCTGGCTTCCGTCGTCCGGGATGTTCTCGTATGATGCGGTCCACCCCACGCTCGATCTCCTCGCCCACCTCGCGCTGCCGGCGCTGGCGACGGCCGCCGCGCCCGGCGCCATCATCGCCCGGCTGGTCCGAGGCAGCATGCTCGACGTCCTGGGGCACGACCACGTCCGGACGGCGCGCGCGAAGGGGTTGAGCGAGGCCCGGGTGCTCGGACGCCATGTGCTGCAAAACGCGCTGCCGCCGATCCTGACCATTACCGGGCTCCAGGCCGGGTTTCTCCTCGGGGGGGCGATCTTCACCGAGACGATCTTCGCCTGGCCCGGGATCGGGCTGCAATTGTACGACTCGATCAGCGCGCGCGACTATCCCGTCGTGCAGGCCGCGACCCTTCTGGTGGCGCTCATGTTCATCACCGTGAATGTGCTGGTCGATCTGGCCGTCGTGCTCGTCGATCCGCGTGTCAGAGCCTGACGCTCGGGAGGCAGTGGCCGCGGCGGTGGTGACCGGCGGCTTTCCGTCCAGGCGCGCCCGCGGCCCGCGTGGGGCCCGGCTTCGCCGGTTCCTTCGCCGGTTCGGACGGGACCGGGCGGCCGTGGCGGGCACGGCGATCATCGGGACCGTCGTGCTGTCGAGTCTCCTGGCCCCGCTCTTCGGGCTCCCGGCGCCCAACGCGTCGGTCGACACGATGCGGATGGCGCCTCCGGGGACGCTGTTCCTCCTGGGCGCGGACGAACAGGGGCGTGACATCTTGAGCCGGCTGGTCTGGGGCGGCAGGATCTCGCTCCTCGTCGGGACGGCGCCCACGGTGATCGCGGCCCTGGTCGGTCTGCTGATCGGACTCCCCGCCGCCTATGCCGGCGGGATGCTCGACCTCGTGGCGATGCGCGTCATGGATATCCTGTTTGCCTTTCCCATGGTGCTGCTCGCCGTTGCCGTGGCCGGCGTGCTCGGGCCCGGCATCATCAACCAGGTGGTGGCCATCGCGGTGGTCCTGATCCCGTACACGACGCGGGTGGTGCGCAACGTGGTCGTAGCGGAGCGGCAGCGAGAGTATGTGGAGGCGGCGCGGGCGCAGGGAGCGAACGCGCGGCGCATCATCGGGCGCCACCTGCTGCCAAACGTCCTCGGCCCCCTCATCGTTTACTCTTCGAGCATGCTGGGGTTGATGATCGTCGCGGGCTCGGGATTGAGCTTTCTCGGGCTGGGCGTGCAGCCGCCGACGCCCGATTGGGGCACCATGGTCGCGAGCGGAAAAAACGTGCTGCAGGTGGCCCCCCACGTCGCGGCGATCCCGGGACTCGTCATCATGACCGTCGCGGTGGCCTTCAATTACATCGGTGACGGGTTCCGGGACGCCATGATGGTGCGGTGACGCGCGGGAGCAGGAATCGGCGACGCTGGCCAGAACCCTACTGCGCTCCGCGAGGCCGCAGTGATCCGTCCATGGGAGGGGGAGTGACAGGTGGGTGATTCGTCCAAGAAGCGCCGCGGCATCCGGCCCGCCGGCTTGTCGCGCCGGCGATTCCTCGAGGTCACCGGATGGGGTCTCGCCGGAACGGCCGCGCTGTCGAAGCTCGATCCGCGCGAAGCGAGGGCCCAGGCGCCGGGGGGCGGGACTGTCGTGGTGGGGATGGAGGCGGAGAGCGACGTGATGGATCCGCACGTCGCGTGCTGCGGTCTCACCTACCGTGTGAACCGGCAGATGTTCGAAGGGCTGGTGAAGGAAGACCTGAGCCGGACGGATGTGCCGGTGCCGCCGATCGTGCCCTGTCTGGCCGCGTCCTGGACGCTCTCGGACGACCGGCGCCGGTACACGTTCAAGATTCGCCCGGACGTGAAGTTCCACGACGGCACTCCCCTCGATGCCCAGGCGGTGAAGTTCAACTTCGACCGGTTCGCCAACAAGTCCGCGCCCCAATTCTATCCCAAGGCCAACGCGTTCACCTTCTACGTCATTCAGTTCCTCGAGAAGACGGAGGCGGTGGATCCCTCGACGGTGCGCATCACGCTCTCCAAGCCGTTCGAGCCGTTCCTGAGAATTATGTGCCAGAGCTGCGGCGAGCCGCTGATGGTGAGCCCCGCCGCGATCAAGAAATACGGCAACGACGGACTGGGCGACCACCCGGTGGGCTCGGGACCGTTCCGGTTCAAAGAGCGCGTGCTGGGCGACCGGATCGTCATGGAACGCAACCCCGAGTACTGGGGATCTCCGGCCCGGAGCGCGCGCCTGGTCTGGAAGCCCATGCCGGATCCGGCGGCGCGTGTGGCGGCCCTGGAGCAGGGCGCGATCGACCTGGCCCTGGCTGTGCCGCCCGACAGCGTGGACCTGCTCAAGAAGATGGGCTATGTCGTGGAAATCAACCGCAACATCCCCCACGTCTGGTACCTGAATTTCAATATGCGGGATCCGGTGGTGAAGGACAGGCGCGTGCGCCAGGCCATCTACATGGCCATCAACCGGGAGGAAATGTGCAAGGCGCTCCTGCGGGGGACGTGCACGCCGGCCTGGGGGTTGGTGCCGCCGGGCACGGAAGCCTACGATCCGAGCTTCACGGGGCTCGGCTATAATCCCCAGAAGGCGAAGGCGCTCCTGGCGGAGGCCGGTTACGCCAAGGGCCTGTCCACGGTCATGGGCACCTCCGTCTCGGGCTCCGGGCAGATCATCCCGGTGCCGATCATGGAGTGGATCAAACGCGATCTCGAGAAGGTCAACGTCAGCGTGGAGATCAAGTCCTATGAGTGGCTGACCTGGCTGCGGGATTGGATTGGGGGCCTCAAGCCCCCGATGGGCGCCGGCCAGATGTCCTGGGGCATGTCGACCGATTACTGGGTCTACATGACCACGCACTCGCGCTTCATGCCCCCGAAGGGGGTCAATGTCGGCTGGTACAGCAATCCCCGGGTCGATGCGCTGCTGGACCAGGTCGTCCAGACGTTCGATGCGGCGAAGCGAAAGCAGCTCTATCAGGAGATCAATCGGATCGTCGTGCTCGAGGACACCGGCTTCCTGCCGATCGTCAACGACGCCATGCCGACGGCGTGGAGCGCCAAGATCCAGGGCTTCGTCCTGGCCCCCGAGTGGTGGTGGTACATGGATACGGTCAGGAAGGCGTAGCCCGGGGACGTCCCGGCTCACGCCGGGCCACGGCCGTGGACCGATCATGAAGATCGTTGAAGCCGGAGAGGCGCGATCGCCGGGAGCCGCCATCGCGGCCGTCAACATGGCGGTCACGTACGACAAGGCCGCGAATGCGGACAAGTACGAGCGGTGCCTGGAGATCGCCGCCGGGCGCGGCGCGCGCCTGGTGGTCTTTCCCGAGCAGTCGCTGCAGGGGTATCTGTGGGACCCCCGGTCGTACTGGACGCTTCCCCCCGAGCAGTTCGAGCATCACTTCGCCCTCGCCGAGCCCGTGCCGGGTGAGATCACGCAGCGGCTCACCCGGCTGGCCGCCAAGCTCAACCTCTACACGGTCATTGGGCTGACCGAGCGCAACGATGGCTACGCCGCCGGGCTGGGGACCCTCTTCAACTCGGCGGTGTTGATTGGTCCGGAAGGGATCATCGGGGTCCACCGTAAGGTCCACACCCCCGGAGGCGAGAAGCACATTTACGCGGCGGGCGACCGGCTCGAGGTGTTTCCCACCCCGCTCGGGCGGATCGGCATGCTGATCTGCTACGACGCGTGCTTCCCCGAGGCCCCTCGCGTGCAGGCCCTCCGCGGCGCCGAGATCATCGTCATGCCGACCGCGTGGGCCGCGGGGACGACCCTCCGGGTGGGGGACGCGGACACCCCCCAGTACCTCGGCTACGTGACCGACCTCTTTCAGCGCTGCCGCGCCATCGAGAATCAGGTCTGGTTCGTCTCGAGCAACTGGGTCGGGACGGATGAGCGGGCGGGCTGGGAATACTATGGTCACAGCCGCATCATTCACCCGGCCGGCGTCGTCGTCGCGGAGGGCGGCTTCGAAGAAACAATCGTCATCGCGCACGGGCTGGACATCCGGGGGGAGATCCTGCGGACGCGCACGTCGTACTTCTTCGGGGACAACTTCCTGTTCGACCGCCGTCCCGATGTATACCACGCCGTGGTCGATGCCGGCCCCATGCACGGCCGGTCGGGAGGAACCTCGTGACGCGCCCCGGCCCGCCGGAAGCGCGGACGATGACCCGCCGGTACTGCGTGTGCTTCGAGTCCTGCGGCGAAGGCGTCCTCGTCTCCGTCCCCGCGCTCCCAGGCTGCTTCAGCTTTGGACCGACCCGAGCCGAGGCCGAACGCCGGATTCGGGAAGCGGCGGCCCTCTACCTGGACGTGAGCCTCCGCACGGGGGACGCGATCCCCGACAACGAGAGCCTGCGCCCGATGGTCGCGTCCGAGGGATGCGCGGTGACCTTCATGACCTTCGCCGCCTCAGCCGTAAAGCCCGGCGCGCGGCCCCGGGGCCGCCCCGAATCGCCGATCGCGGGCTATGAGATCGAAGGAGTCTCCCGCGGACACCTCCTGGCGCGCCGGCCGGTCGACCACCGCAAGGTCGTCCTTCCCCGGTTCGACGGGGGAGACGCCCCGCAGGCCGTCCGGCGCATGATCCACCGCGTCCTGATCGGTGACCGGTCCTTTCACGTCCCCTTTTTCCGGACGGGTGGATAGCCCGATGAGATGGAAGCGAGCCGTGACCGTGGTCGAAGCCCACGCGGAAGGCGAGGTGGGGCGAGTGATCGTCGGGGGAGTGATGCCGCCCCCCGGGGAGACCATGTTCGAACGAATGAAATACCTCGAGACCAAGGCGGACGATCTCAGGCAGATGCTCCTCTTCGATCCGCGGGGTGGGGTCGTGGTCTCGATGAACCTGGTCCTGCCGCCATGCGACCCGCGGGCGGACGTTGGGCTCATCGTCATGGAATCACGGTTCTATGTGCCGATGTCCGGATCGAATACCATGTGCACGGCCACCGTCCTCCTCGAGACCGGCATGGTGCCGATGCAGGAACCTGAGACGGTGCTGACGCTCGACACGCCCGGCGGGCTCGTCCGGGTGACAGCGGCGTGCCGGGACGGCAAGTGCGAGCGGGTCACGTTCCGCAACGTGCCTTCGTTTGTCTTCCATCTCGACAAGCCCGTGGAAGTCGAAGGCCTCGGCACGATCACGGTCGATGTCGGCTACGGCGGGATGATCTACGCGCTCGTCGATGCGGAAGGGCTGGGCTTCAAGATCGAGCCGTCCGAGGCGCGTGATCTGGTTGCCGTGGGCGAGCGCATCAAAGCGGCAGCCGCCGAGCAGCTGCCGGTGGCTCATCCGGAAAACCCCGGCATCCATACGATCAACATGACGCTGTTCGCGGCCCCTCTGAAGGACCAGGACGGCGGCAAGACGTCCCGCAACGCGGTGGTGGTCTCGCCCGGCCGGCTGGACCGCTCTCCGTGCGGCACCGGGACGTCCGCACGGCTCGCCGTGCTCCATGCGAAGGGTCTGATCGAGAAGGGCGAGATCTTCGATCACGTGTCTGTCATCGGCTCGCATTTCTATGGGCGAATCATCGAGACGACACACGTGTCAGGCGTCCCGGCCGTGGTGAACACGATCTCGGGACGGGCATGGCTGACGGGCATCTCTCAGTACGGCGTCGATCCTGACGATCCATACCCCTGTGGCTTTACGCTCCCCGACACGTGGTTTGCATAAACCGAACGGTTGGCCCCCATCAGGGATGCGGTTACTATGAGCGCTGAATGACGCGGCTCCGCGTCGGTGTCGACGTCGGCGGGACGTTCACGGACGTCGTCGCCATCGACGAACAAGGAACGATCTCTTACGCGAAGGTCTCCTCCACGCCGGATGACCAGAGCATCGGCGTGCTCGAGGGCCTGCGCCGGCTGCTGGCCGGAATCGGCAGGCGGCCCCAGGACGTCGAGGCGTTCGTCCACGGGACGACGGTCGCGACCAACACCTTGCTCGAGCGCAAGGGGGCCAGGGTTGGCCTGCTGACCACCCGCGGGTTTCGGGACGTTCTCCACATCGGCCGCCAGTCCCGGCCGCATCTCTACGACCTGTACGTTCGCCGGCCGGCCCCGCTCGTTCCCCGACGCTTCCGCCGCGAGGTGGACGAGCGAACCCTGCACACGGGGACCGTCGAGACGCCGGTGGACCCCGCGGCGGTGCGGGCGGTCGTCCGCGAGTTGGCCGCGGCCGGGATCGAAGCGGTGGCGATCTGCTTCCTCCACGCATACGCCAATCCGGCCAACGAGGCCCGGGCGGCCGGGGCGGCCCGGGCGGAGGCGCCCGGACTGCCGCTCTCCGTGTCCTCGGAGATCCTGCCCGAGCTCCGTGAGTTCGAGCGGATGAACACGACCGTCCTCAACGCCTACGTGCAACCCGCGGTCGGCCGGTACGTCCAGCGGCTCGCCTCCCGCCTCGAGGACAGCGGTGTCCCCGCGCGGCTCCACGTCATGCGGTCCAACGGCGGCGTGGCGACCGCGGGCCAGGCGCACGCGCAGGCCGTGCAGACGCTCCTGTCGGGCCCGGCCGGCGGCGTCCTCGGAGCCGCCTTCCTGGCCGAGGTCACCGGCCTCCCCAACCTGATCACCGCGGACGTCGGCGGCACCTCGTTCGATGTGGCCGTCGTGGAACAGGGCCGTCCTGCGATCGTGACCGAGGGCGCGATCGAAGGGTATCCGATCAAGCTTCCCCACATCAGCATCCACACGATCGGCGCCGGCGGCGGGAGCATCGCCTGGCTCGACCGCGCCGGGGCGCTCCGCGTCGGCCCCCACAGCGCGGGCGCGCAGCCCGGTCCCATCTGCTACCGGCGGGGAGGCACCCGGCCCACCGTGACCGACGCGCACGCGGCGCTCGGGCGGCTGGGGGCGCTCCTGGAAGGCGAGATGCTCCTCGACCCGGACGCCGCGGCCCACGGCCTGCGGCGCGAGATCGGGGAGCGGCTTGGTCTCACGCCGGAGGAAGCCGCGAACGGGATCCTCCGCGTGATCAATGCGGCGATGACCCGCGCCATCCGCGTCATGACGGTGGAGCGGGGGATCGACCCGCGCCGCTTCACCCTGGTCGCCTTCGGCGGCGCCGGGCCGCTCCACGCGACCGACCTGGCCCGGAGCCTGGGAATCGCGGAGGTACTGATCCCGGTCGCCCCCGGAAACTTCTCGGCCCTGGGATTGCTGGCGGCGCCCGTTCGCGAGGACCTGGTCCGGTCCTTCCGGGCCCGCGCCGACCGCCTCGACGGCGCGGCCCTGGAGGCGACCTTCGCCGGGTTGGATCGCGATGCCGTGGCGTCGCTGCGCGCAGCCGGGTTCCCCCCGGCGCGGATCCGGTGCGAGCGCAGCGCGGACCTGCGCTATGTGGGGCAGGCATACGAGCTCACGGTGCCCGTCTCTGGGGAGACGATCACCGAAGCGGCCTGGCGCGCCACCGTCTCGGCGTATCACGAGGCCCACGCCCGCGCCTATGGGTTCGCCAAGCCCGAGGATCCGGTCGAGATGATCAACGCGCGTCTGACGGCCTTCGTCGATCTCGACCGCCCCCGGTGGATCGGGCAGGCACTCCGCGACGGCGCGGCGGTCCCGTCGTCGCGGCGGGCGGTGTGGTTCGCGGGGCGCCGGCACCAGTGCCCGATCTTCCGGCGCCGCGACCTTCGGCCGGGCGACCGGTGCGCCGGACCTGCGATCATCGAAGAGCACGGGGCCACGACGGTGCTCGCGCCCGGGGATGCGGCCGCCGTCGATGCGTGGGGGAACCTCCGGATCGGCGTGGGGACCGGCCCGACCGGCGGCCGGGTGGAGGAGCAGCGAGAATGAGCGGCGCAGCCGGCGCGCCGGACGCGCGGCGTCCCCTCCTCGATCCGGCGACCCTCGAGGTCCTGCGCCACAGGTTCTTCGCGGTCGCGGAGGAGATGGGGGCGGCGCTGATCCGCACCGCGTACGCGACCAACATCAAGGATCGCCGGGACTGTTCGTGCGCGGTGTTCACGCCCGGGGGAGACGTGATCGCCCAGGCCGAGCATATCCCCATCCATCTGGGCGTGCTCCCGTGGGGGGTCAAGGGCGCGCTCGAATGGATTCGCCTGAACTCCCTGCGCCCCGGGGACGTGGTCATGCACAACGACCCGTTCATCGGCGGGACGCACACGCCGGACATCATCATGTTTGCCCCGGTGTTCTATCAGGGCCGGGTGATCGCGCTGGTCGGCAACCTGGCGCACCATGTCGATGTCGGCGGAAAGGTTTCCGGCAGTCTCGCGCCGGACGCCGAGGAGATCTTCCAGGAGGGGATCCGGTTTCCACCGGTCAGGATTCAGAAGGAAGGCCGCCTCGACCCCGAGATTCTCGCGATCCACGCCCACAATGTCCGCACGGTCTACGAGAGCCGCGGCGACCTGCTCGCGCAGCTCGCGGCGAACCATGTCGGCTTGACGCGGGTTGAGGAGATCTGCCGCGAGTTCGGGCCGGGGACGGTCGCGGCGGGGATTCGCGAGCTGGCCGACTACTGCGACCGCCGGATGGCCGCGGCCATCGAGGATCTGCCGCCCGGCCGGTACGCCTTTCGGGACATCCTGGAAGGGGACGGCATCACGCCGGACCCGATCGAGATCAGGGTGGAGGTCGAGATCGGCGGGGAGCGTATCCGCTGCGACTTCACGGGGACGGCCCCGCAGACGCGCGGCCCGCTCAACGCCGTGCGCCCGATGACGCTCGCATGCGTCTATTATGTGGTCAAAGCGCTGACCGACCCATCGATCCCGCCAAACGAGGGAACGTATCGCCGGATCGACGCCGTGACGCCGCCCGGGACGCTCGTGAACGCCGTCTTCCCCGCGGCCACGGGGTACGGGAACTCCGTCACCTGCCAGCGGATCGTGGATGTCCTCCTCGGCGCCTTTGCGCAGGCCGTCCCCGATCAGGTCTGCGCGGCCGCGACCGGGTCGATGAACGCGCTGCACCTGGGCGGCGTGCATCCGGAGACGGGGGCGTTCTTCTCCCACATCGAGACATACGGCGGCGGGTACGGAGGATGCGCGCGCGGGGACGGGGAGAGCGGCGTCCATACCCACATGACCAATACTCGGAACGCTCCGGTCGAGGTGCTCGAGACGGTGCTCCCGGTCCGTGTCAACCGCTACGGGCTCGTCGAGGAATCGGAGGGCCCGGGGCGCCACCGCGGCGGCTTCGGGATCGTCCGGGACGTGACATTCCTCGGCTCCGAGGCCGAATGCATCATCCGGACGGATCGCGTGGACACGCCGCCGTGGGGACTGGCCGGCGGACTGGCGGCCCGCGGCGCCCGGTTCTCCCACGTGCGCGGCGCCGACCGGGTCGCGCTCGGCAGTAAGGCGCGCGTGCGGCTGCGCCGGGGCGACCGCCTGGTCATCGAGACCAGCGGAGGGGGCGGGTGGGGAGCCCCGGCCGAACGGGACCCTGCGGCCGTTGCGGCCGACGTCGCGGAGGGGTTCATCAGCTCGGCGCGGGCACGTGAGATGTATGGCGTGATCGTCGGCCCGGGGGGGACCGTGGACGAGGCGGCTACCCGGCGTGAGCGGGCGCAGAGGGCGGGGCGTCCCTGACTAGGCCGCGAGGCCGCGACCGGCCGTACGGAACACCTGCCGTGCACCACACCAGCACGGCCACCATCCGTGACGTTCCACGATGCTGTCCTTCGTAGAAGTCGAATCCGTCCGCGTTGGCACGCGCTGCGTTCGTTCGCTATACTCGATACTAGCTACTTGCTCGGCGAGGTGCTCGATGGGCATCGTGACTGCCAAGGAACTCAAAAACCGAACCGGGGAAGTCCTTCGACGCGTGGGCTCCGGTGAAACCGTCACGGTCACCGTACGCGGGGTGCGCGTGGCGCAGTTTGTCCCGGTGACCAAGCGCGCGCGGGCTGAGCCATCGCCCGGGGCGCGGATGGCCATGCGGGCCCGCATCCGATCCATCGGCGGGAAGTACCGACGGCTCGGACCTGTCGAGGAATTCCTGGCGGAGAAGAACCAAGAAATTAGTCGTGAGCGGTGACCTCTGGCAGAGGTGAGGCGGGAAGGTTGAAAGCCTCATACCGACTCTCTTACGCTGAGTATCTTGTGGGGTCAGGAGCCCTTTGACGGTCCGGGCCCGGGCGGTCGCATGCGTGCCGCTCGTTGCCGGCCGGCCGTTCGGAGCGCAGATGTCGCCGCCTCGTCCACGACGAAATCCTCCGGCAACAGCACCGTTTCGTCGTCGGGGGCCAGGCGGCGGATGACGACGCCGTAATCCTCGCGCGCCGCGTCCAGGCTCACGAACCCATTGAGCACGTCGCGCAACACCGCCTGCGGATCTCGCGTCATCGGATCCCCGTACCCACCGCCGCCGGCGAGTTCCAGGATGACCCGCCGGTCGGGGGGGACCTGCTGCGTCCGCTTGAAGTCGCGCGTCTCCCCGGTGTCCAGGATGGTCCTCGCGGGCGCACCCGGACACCCGCCGCCGGCGCCTTCGGCGGCGCACCGCGTGCGATCCGCTGAGGCGGCAATGCTGTACCGGCGTCCGGTCCGAACGGCGAGGTCGATCGTCTGCCCCAGCCCGCCGCGCTGACGGCCCGGTCCGCCGGAGCCGTCCCGGAACTCGCGGCGGTGGATCAGGACCGGCGCCAGCGTCTCCGTGACCTCTGCGGCCATACCGGCGACCCCGCTCGGGAACCCCGTCGTGGAGAGCCCGTCCTTCGCCGCCCGCGCGCCCATCCCGCCAACGCAGAAGAAGGTGTAGGTGAACGGCGCCGCGCCGGTCTCGCCGTGAACCGTGATCAGACAGATGGAGTCCGCGCCCGCCGCCATGGCGCGCGGCCCGATCGCGGGCCCGAGGGCGCGGAAAATGGTCCCGGGCAGAAAATGCCCCACGATCGCCCGCGCCGCGACCGGCGCCGGGGGCTGCGCGTTCAGAATGCACCCCGGCGGCGCGATCACCCGCACCGGCCGGAAACTGCCGTCGTTGTTGGGGACT